>PCSG01000073.1:0-17401 GCA_002772195.1 Desulfobacterales bacterium CG23_combo_of_CG06-09_8_20_14_all_51_8
AATTTCTAAAATTTTTTGCCCGGCCGAGAAAAAATCCGGGGTTTTCTGTCAGGCACTAATTAGCCTGACAGCTATAGGAGGCGGCAGCGAATGCATGACCCACATCACAAAAAAACGTCGGTGATCGCCCTGTGCGGCAAGGGGGGCGTGGGCAAGACCTCAATTTCCGCCACTATCGTCAAAATTCTGTCATCGGACCCGGCAAGCAAGGTGCTGGCCATTGACGCGGACCCGGCCGTGGGATTGTCCACCGCGCTGGGCATCACGGTAACCAAAACCGTTGATGACATCCGAAACGAATTGATCCGGCGGGTGCAGTCCGGAAAAACGACGGATAAGGCGGAAATGCTTTCCATGCTGGATTATGAAATGTTTTCCGCCCTGAAAGAGCATCAAAACATTGCGTTTCTTGCCATCGGCAGGCCGGAAAAAGAAGGATGCTACTGCCAGGTCAACCATATTTTAAAAGACCTGATCGCGGGCATAAGCGATAATTTTGACTATGTGGTCATCGACGGCGAGGCAGGGATTGAACAGGTGAACCGACGGGTCATGGAAAAAGTCACCCACCTGATCCTGATTTCCGACGCATCCGCCAAGGGCATTCATGTGGTGAAAACCATCAAAGATGTTTCGGATGAGGCCATTGCCTATGAAAAAGCGGGATTGATTTTAAACCGCCTGCGCGGTGAAGCCGAGTTCGAAAAACTGGTGATTCCCCCGGATCTGAATTGCCTGGGCTGGATTCCGGAAGATGACACCATCCGGTCATTTGATATTGAAGGGAGAAGTATTCTTGAAATTAAAGATTCTCCTGCTTTTGCTGCGGTGAAAAGCTGTTTAAATGCTAACTTCTTATAAAAGCATTGCCTCGCGCAGAGCCGCAGGGACGCAGAGAGTTAATTTCTCAGCGCCTCCGCGCCTCCGCGGGAAATATTAAAGGAACGCAAAAATGAATCGATTCCAAGACCTTCTGGAAAGTCCCCAGAATTATCTGGTGGAGCAGGCGGTGGAAGGCGGACGCATCCCCATCGGGTACTGCTGCTCGTTTGTGCCAGAAGCTTTTCTCATGGCGGACAAGCTTTTTCCGCTGCGCCTGCACGCGCCCGGTGTGGCCGGCACCGAAATCGCCGATATCTACCTTTCCAATTTTATGTGCACCTACACCCGAAGCCTCCTTGAATTTGCCATGGACGACCGGTTCGACCTGATACAGGGCTGGGTGTTCGTACCCTCCTGCGCCCATATGCAGCGGCTTTACGACAATTTTGAATATCTGAAAAAGCCGGCATTCAGTCATGTCCTTGATGTGCCCCGCAAGGTCACCGAGGCCACGATTGCCTGGCAGGCAGAGGAGCTTAAGATGCTCGCCGACAAGCTCTCTGCGCATTTCGGCGTGGACATGTCTGACAACTCTTTAAGTAAAGCCATTGCCGAATGGAACCGCTTTGCCGAGGTGATTCGCGCCATCGGCGACCTGCGCAAAAACCCGGTCCCGATCATCACCGGAACTGAATTCCACAGGCTGATCATGGCATCCCTGGTTTCTCCAAAAGACCTGATCCTTCCGAAAATCCTCGATTTCCAAAAAGAGATTGCGCAGCGGGACAATGTTGGAAAATTTCGCGCCCGATTGATGGTGACAGGATCGCACCTTCACAATCCGGAATTTATCCGGGTCATCGAGTCCCAGGGCGGGCTGGTGGTGGCGGACCTTTTCTGCACCGGATCCATTCCCGGATTCCCGCCCATAGAGATGACGGCAAACGGCGATCCCATCCGGACCCTGGCCGAACATACATTTAAGAAGACGCTGTGCCCGAGGATGATGGAAGACTTTGACCGGCGCTTAAAAACCATTATCGACACGGTGAGGCAATACCGGGTGGACGGCGTGGTTATTGAGATCATCAAATTCTGCGACCTCTGGGGCGTGGATTCCATGCCGCTGGTCAGCGCCCTGCGAAAAGAAGGCATCCCGGTGCTGAAACTGGAGCGGGAATACGCTTTGGGCGGAGAAGGCCAGTTGCGGACCCGGGTACAGGCTTTTATCGAAAGCATGGGCAAATAGACTGGAGGGCATAAACAATCGTGAAAGACGCATTTGCAACTGCAAAACAGATTGTCATGAGGCTGCCGGAGCTGATGGCGAACTTTCTGAAGAATTCCATCATCGGATTTTTTTTCGAAGCCAAAAGCTTCAGCGACGCATTCATCTATACCAAATACTGGGCCTTTATCTGGGGCAATATCTTCAAATTTATCATTCGGCTTCTTTTTAAACGCGGTCCCATTGTTCTCGTCCGTGAGCTTTTTTTCCGGTATCCCTGGATACTGAAGTTCCTATCTGCGACCAAACTGCTGCGACGGCTCACCCGGGGGCGGAAGGGCGCGTATCTCGAATCCACGGCCCTGGTGATTCATGCCATCGCTGTGTTGCTGGTGGAGAAACTGGAAGAGGTCTTTTACCAGCCGAAACGTCTGCTCATTAGCGAAGACCTGGTCCCGCCCGAGATCGCCATGGCCATGGGACTCAACGTCTGGCTTGTGGAGGGCATGGGGATATTGCTTCCGTTTCTTGATTCCGAAGCCTGTCTGGAATTCATCGATGAGGCGGAAAACGCAGGCATGAACCCGGATTCGTGCAGCTTTGTCAAATCTGCGGTGGGCATGGTCATCAAGAATCAGCAGCCCAAAGGGGTTGCCATTGTCAGTTCCAATATGCCCTGTGACGCCGGCATGACATCCTATTCCTACATCCAGCAACAGCTTGATGCCCCCCCCATTTACCGTGTCGACGTGCCCTATCATTTTTATAACGAACGGGCGGAAAAATTATTTGTGGAGGATTTAAAAGGCATGATCGCATTTCTTGAAAAGCATACGCCCGGCCGCATGGACTGGGCAAAACTCAAAGAGATTTGCGAAAAACGCAACTATATGATGGAATTGGAACTGGAACTGTGGGACATGATGCGGACCAGCCCGGCTCCCCTGGCCTCTGAGTCCATCTGGCTGAGCCATCTGCTGCTTTTTTACTGGTTCCCTGGAAATCCGGTGAGCATCCGGCACTATGAGCGCCTGGTGGAACTGGCCAAAAAAAATCTGGATGCAAAAATCGGTGCTGTGGAAAACGAAAAATATCGGGCCGTGCTCTGGAACCCGCCGTTCCCACAATTCCCGGATATTTTCAATATCGTGGAACGCGCCCACGGCATCACCCTCATCTTGGACAGCATGACTTTCAACCGCCATGATCCCATCGACACGTCCACCCCCGAAACCATGCTGAGCGGACTGGCCAAAATCATCATGCAAGGGCCCATGGTCCGGCACACCCGGGGACCTGCCGAGAATTACCTGGACGACATTTTTCGCTGTTACAAACAGTTTGATCTGGACATGGTCTGGATCGCCAACCATGTGGGCTGTAAAAGCGGGCAGGCCATGAACGGCATCCTCCGGGAAAAGTGCCGGGAGATGAAAATCCCCCTGCTGATCCTCGATTATGACCTGCTGGACCCCCGCATTGTTTCTCACGAGGGCATGTTGAGCCAGGTAGATGCGTTTATGGAGAATGTTATGAAAGAAAGGAGCAAAGGAAAATGACCCAGAAATACTTTGGCGGCTGCGACGTGGGATCCACCACCGGCAAAGCCGCCATTCTGGATGAAGCCGGCGCCGTCGTCGGCTCGGCAATCGTTCCCAGCGAGATTGATCCGGAAATAACCTCGGTAAAAGCCCTTGAACAGGCGTGCGGTCAGGTTGCGGGCCTCGGGAGCTACAAGGACCTTGTCCGCATTGTGGGAACGGGTTACGGGAGAAACGAAGTGGTGTTTGCCCATGAAAACGTTTCGGAGATCAGTTGCCACGCCATGGGCACCTTTTACTGCGACCCCAATATCAAAACCATCGTGGATATCGGCGGTCAGGATGTGAAGGCCATCGCCATTAGTGATGACGGATCGGTCCTGGAGTTTGCCATGAACGACAAATGCGCCGCGGGCACCGGGCGGTTCCTTGAGGCCATGAGCCGGATATTCCGCATGGATATTGACGAGTTTTCCCTGCTTTCCCTGAACGCCCGGAAGATGATACCGGTCACGGCCCAGTGCAGCGTATTTGCCGAAAGCGAGGTGGTCAGCCTGCTTGCCCGGAAAAGTCCGCCCGAGGAAGTGGCCGCGGGCATCAATTCATCGGTATCCAAGCGCTGCTTTTCGCTCTTAAAACGCATCGGCATAAGACCCCTGGTGACGGTCACCGGCGGGTGCGCCAAAAATCAGGGGCTCATCAAGGCCCTCACAAAGACCCTCAGCATGGAAGTGACCGCGCTGTCGGTGGACCCTCAGGTTATCGGTGCGTTGGGCGCTGCGGTCTTTGCCCGGCGCAACGGCCGGGGATAGTAGGAGCGGGCCGCGCCCGCGATTGCGGAAATGATCGTGGGCATTGCCCGCTCCTACGGGCAGAGTAATGAATAAATAATTGAATTACCTCGTAAAAAAATAGGAGACTCGCATGGGAACTGGGTATATGGGCAAAATCCTGATGGTCAATCTATCCGATGGGTCCTTCGAGGAACTCCAGATCCCGGATGCCGTGTATGAAAAATATCTCTCCGGCGCTGGACTGGGCGGGTTCATCCTTTACAACTATGTTCCGGCGGATGCCGACCCCTTGGGGCCGGACAATATTCTGGGATTTGTGTCCGGGCTCCTCACCGGCACCGGCAGCCTGTTCACAGGCCGCTGGATGGTGTGCGGAAAATCGCCCCTCACCGGCGGCTATGGCGAGGCCAATTGCGGGGGGAATTTTTCCCCGGCCATCAAGCGCTGCGGGTATGACGGCATTTTTTTCACGGGCATCAGTGAACGGCCGGTATATCTTTATATCAAAAACGGCAAGGCAGAATTGCGGGACGCATCTCACATATGGGGAACCGACGCCATTGAAACGGAAAAACTGCTGATCGACCAGCACACAGACCGGCGAAAACCCAAAGTGGCCTGCATCGGCCCTGCCGGAGAAAAACGTTCCCTCATATCCGGGGTATCCAACGATCTGGGAAGAATGGCCGCCCGTTCAGGACTCGGGGCGGTCATGGGCTCCAAACGCTTAAAAGCCGTGGTATTGGACAGCGCCGGAAAAATCGAGGCTAAAAACCGCCCGGAAATCCGAACGCTTTCTGAAAAATGCAATAAATGGGTCCAGTTCCAGCCCTGGTTTCTCTCAGGCAAAGGCGTCCGGATTCTCGGGGCTCTGCTCCGGATGCTCCCGGTCCAGACCGCCATGGACGGCATGCTTTTGAAATTCATACTTCGCAAATGGGGAACCATTGCCTTAAACCAGTATTCCATAGAAATCGGGGATGCACCGGTGAAGAATTGGGGTGGATCCAACCTCGACTTTCAAAAAGAAACGTCCGACACCCTGAATCCGGATGAAATCCTTAAAAGCGAAACCGCAAAATACCATTGTTATTCCTGTCCATTGGGCTGCGGCGGCATCTGCAAGGGCAAATTTCCGTCTGGCGAATCCCATAAACCTGAATATGAAACCGTGATCGCATTGTCGGCCATGACCTTAAACAATGACCTTGACAGTATATTCTACCTAAACGACCGGCTCAACCGGGCCGGCATGGACACCATTTCCGCCGGGTCCACCGTGGCATTTGCCATCGAATGCTTTGAAAACGGCATTTTATCTAAGGAAGACACGGACGGACTGGAACTCACCTGGGGCAATACCGGTGCTATCGTCAAACTGATTGAAAAAATGATCGCACGGGAAGGCATCGGCGATATTCTGGCGGACGGGGTTAAAAAGGCCGCCGAACGGATTGGAAAAAATTCAAGCCAATACGCCATGCACGCCGGGGGCCAGGAGCTGCCCATGCATGACAGCCGGTTTGATCCCGGGTTCGCCTTGCATTACGCCGTTGAGCCAACGCCGGGCCGTCATACCATCGGCTCCCAGTTGTATTATGAGATGTACCGGCTCTGGACCCGGGTCAAAGGCTTGCCCCGGCCCTGGTTGATGTACCTTAAAACAAGCAAATACAAGGCCACTGAAAAAAAGGCCATTGAAGCAGCCGCATGCAGCAAGTTCATGAATGTGTTGAATGGCGCGGGGGGCTGCAAATTTGGGGCATTCATTGGCGCAGACCGAATGCCCATATTTGAATGGCTCAATGCCGCCACTGGATGGAACAAGACTCCCAACGAATACATGGAAATCGGCAAACGCATCCAGACCCTCAAGCAGAGCTTCAACATCAAGCACGGAATTGATCCGAAATCATTTCGCCCCAATCCCCGGACAGTGGGACAGCCGCCCATGACCCAGGGGGCCAACGAATACCGCACGGTCAATATCGACCGGATGATGACCGATTACTGGGAACAGTTCGGCTGGGACCCGGGGACTGGCAATCCAGCGGGCGCGGCGCGGGATATCCTATAATGTCGGTATGAATTCTAAAAGTTTTAAGTGACTAAAGTGAGCTAAAGTGACTAAAGTTAATGGAATGCCTGCGGCATTGTCCTTTTAAATTTAAAAAATGATCGCGCGCATCGCGCAGTCGTCAACTTTAGATCACTTTAAACTTTAGTTACTTTAGATCACTATTTTGGAGCCCCTATGAACAAACAACGACTGAAGGAAACTCCCCGGTTCGACCGGGAATTATGCATCGCCTGCACCATGTGCGTCAATATCTGTCCCACCGGCGCGCTGGATCTTGAAATCCGCAACAGCATCAAAGGGTTTCGAAGGTTTCCTGTGCTGGCAAACCCTCAAAAATGCATCGGCTGCAGGGCTTGCGAAGAAGAATGTCCGGCCGGGGCCATTTTCATGACCGAAAGGGCCGCAGCCTGACACTGGCATATGACCACTGACATTCACAACACTCGGAACAACCACCAAAACCCGGAGACGGCCGCCATGGACCAACTATCAAAAAACAATCTGTCCGACCAGATTTTTCATTTGATCAGCGAAAAAATCGTACACAATGTCCTGAAACCCGGCGAAACCATCTATGAGACCCAGATTTCAAAGGAACTGGGGGTCAGCCGGAGCCCGGTGCGGGACGCTCTGCGCATGCTCGAACAGATCTGGCTGGTGGAGCGGACTCCCAAAGGCAGCTACCAGGTGAGGGAATTGTCCATGGAAAAAATCCAGCATCTCTATGAAACCGCCAATGTGATCTACCAGTTTGCGTTTGCAAAGGCCGCGGAAAACATTCGGCCGAATGATGGGGTGGAGCTGAAAAAACTCATGACCCAACTGGAATCGAGCCTGGACGGAAACGATTTTGAACGCTACATCACCAACGTCACCATCATGGGGCATAAAATTCTTAAAATCGCGGGGAACCCCATGATCGAAAGAATCGCCATTGAACTCATGCCCACGGCCGAACGGATCCAGTGGGCCTCCATCACGTCCATGCCGGACCAACTGAAAACCGTGGTCACCCATATCCGCCGGGGATACGACTTTATTATCCAGCAGAAACCCGAAGCCGCCGCCGCCGCGTTCAAGGATTTCTGCACCGCCCATGTGCAGGTCGTCATGGACGGCCTGACGCAAACAGCCGAAAAAACGGCCACCGGACAATAAAAGTCTATCGTTTTATTTGTATCAGAATGGCCGCATCAACAAGTTAAAAAACCGTTGAAACGGATTCGTTTGCTTTTGAATTTCGCTCTTCAAAAGTTCTCTCACTTCAGCTGTTCTTGCCAAATCCATTGCTGTCTTTCCAAATTTATTTTTTAAGCCCCAATCTGCACCGCCTTCAATCAGCAGTTTGATATTTTCAGTTCGGCCGTTTTCAGCCGCATGCATTAATGGCGTATCGCCGCCTTTTGAAGAGAGGTCGACATCCGCGTCTTTTTCTATCATCAATTGTACAAGTTCCGGTTGCTTTTTTCGCGCCAGTTTCATCAGCGGCGAATATTTTCCATCAATATCAAGGATATCAAGGGTTGCATGATTTTCAATAAGAAGCCTGACGATATCCGCGCAGACTTTGTTTTCCCCAAAACTCGCTCTTCTTTCAATCGCCTTGAATAAGGCTGTTTCGCCAAATTTTTTTGTCCTTGGCATTAACATCTGCACCGTTTTCAATTAGAATTCTTGCAATTTCAGTCCGGCAGTATTCAGAGGCCATTATCAGCGGGGTAAACCCGGTTTCAGGGTCTGCGGCATTCACATTCGCGCCATTTTGTATCATAAGTTTTACAAGAACGTGATCACCCTCGCGAACGGCTTCCAAAACCAGCTTTTCTTTATCCCCCATGCAGTTGTCAGCAGCCTCGAGCACAAGGGCATATCGGTCTTCGTAATTCATGGGTTTTTTGGACTTATGCGGCGGCGCTTTTCTCCTTCCCATGGCGACACTGGGTATATTCCCTCCGCCGCTGGCAACATACACAATTTTCGGCGGCAGAACGGATTCTTTCAAATCAGGGGGATTCATCTCGCTTGGGTAGCCCTTCTTTTGATAATAAGCGGGATTTGATATTATAGGGGGATCTGTCGCCCCATATTGCTGCAGGATATAAACTGTTTCCAAATCATCGCCGGCATAAAACATCGGGGAGAATCCGTCATTGTCGGTTGCATTGACATCCGCCCCGTTTTTCAAAAGAAGTTCCGCAACTTTAGAATCGTGTCCATATGCAGCCCATATGAGGGCAGTCCGGCCATTGATATCTTTCGCGCTGATGTCCGCCCCGTAATTTAAGAGAAGCCCGGCAGTTTCAAAACCGCCTTCATAAGCCGCCAGCATCAATGGCGTTCGGCCATATTCATACCGCTCATTCACATCAACGCCTTTTTCAAGCAATTGTCGTGTTATGTTCGCGTAACCGTGAAAAGCCGATTTCTGAAGCGCCGTCTGTCCAAATTCATCTTTGGCATTTACATCCGCGCCCGCCGCGATAATAAGCCGCACTATCTCATCACCGCCTGTTTCCGCTGCCATAATCAATACCGTACCGCCGTAATCAGACCGGATATTGACATCCGCGCCGTTTTCAAGAAGCAACTTGGCTATTTCAGGGTTCTTTGAAAACACAGAATACATCAGCGCACTTCGCTTGTGCGTATCAACTGCGTTTACTTGCGCATTGTTTGCGAGCAATAATTTAACGATTTCAACATACTGCTTTCCTTGAACACGGTCACGCTGAAACTCCTGGGCGGCCAGAATCAATGGGGTTTCATCGAATACTTTTCTATCATTGACCTTTGCTCCCCTGCCCAGAAGAAGTTTCACCACGTCAACAAGCCCATGTTTTGATGCATAGATGAGAGACGTTCCTTGCTCAAAGTTTTTTTCATGGTGATTGACATCCGCGCCATGATCTAATAGAAGCGATACTATCTTCCCGTGTCCTTTTTCAATTGCATAAATCAAGGCCGTCCTTCCATTTATATCCTGGAAATCCACCGTTGCATTAAGGCTTAAGAACAGCGCGACGATATTAATATGCCCATTTTCCGAGGCCGCCATCAGTGGGGTCCGCTGATCCCCATCCGTTACATTTAATCCGGCTTTTTTGCCAAGCAGCAATTGAACGATTTGAATATTTCCATTTGCTGATGCTTCCATCAACGATCTGTCAAGTCGCATTCTGTAGCGCCTGGCTTGCATTAATTTGCTGTTTGGCGGAACCTCCAATAAAAATTGAACCATTTCCACATTCCCGGTTTTGGTCGCTTCTAATAAGGGTTCAGAATCATTAATGTTAACCTCGGCGCCTTTATTCACAAGCGATTTTACCTCATCCAGGTTTCCCGCCTGCACGGCCTTTATCAATGCATTATTGATTTCTTCAAATGCTCTCCTGCTGGCATTTTCATCTGCGCCATATATTTTCAGCAAGGCTTTCATCAGCCCGTCTGAATTTTGGGGAGTGCTATTTACCGCCGTCGGGCCGCCAACAATAAATTCATTGATATCGGCGCCTTTATCTTTGATCAGCTTGACAACATCCAGATGATCCTTTCTGGCGGCCATCATTAATGCGGTTTCGCCATAATTATTTTTTGCCTCGATTTCCGAACCGTTATCTATTAAAAAATCAACTATTTCCGAACTTCCCCAGTTGCCTGCCAGCATCAGTGCGGTATAGCCTTCTTCAATATCCTTCCGATTCGGGTCCGCCCCGCTTTGTATGAGCAGCCGGACCATCTCAAATTGTCCTTCTTCGGCAGCCATCATCAATGGCGTTTTTCCTTGTTGGTTGACGGCATTGATACCTGCGCCTGATTTTAATAGAAACTTGGCGACCTCTCCATTCCCTGCACCGGCTGCCCCGTGAAGCAGCGTATAATCATTTCTCACGCGTAAATTGATATCGATTCCCTTATTAACATATGCTTTGATCTCAGCGATGTCGCCCTTGCATGCAGCAAGAAAAAGCGGGTTCCAGTCAAAGTTTGAGACGAGACCGGCGTCAGGCGCCCTTTTCAATAGCGCTTTTGCCACGGCAAAATTACCTCGGTCGCAGGCAAAGTCCAAAGCCGACCATCCGGTTTTTTGAACGGCCTGGATATCCGCACCGTGATTTAAAAGTAACTCCACGATTTTTAAATGGCCAAGTTCTGAGGCATCCATTAATGGCGTAAACCGGGCCTAATCCCTTGCATTTACATCCGCTCCTTTTTTTATCAGAAACTCAGCAATATCATAATTCTCTGTTGAAGTGATCGCCGAGAAAATGGGCTTGCACGTTGCATTCCCATTCAAAACAGCGCCTTTTTCGAGCAAAAGAGCCACAATTTCCAAATGTCCTTTCCATGCGGCAATACATAACGCTGATTGATGATAACTATCCGTACTATTTGGATCAGCGCCGCTTTCCAGCAATTTTTTAACCTCGTCAATCCGGCCATACAAACAGGCATCCGTCAACTGCTTATTCACCATAACCGTCGGACCGCTTTCAACTGCTGATGGATTTGAGTTTTGATTTGCATTCAGGGAGGGGTGATGTGATGCTGCCGGATCGATCTGCCCGGCCGCAAATGCCTGGGCATTCATTGATAAATTAAACGCAAGGACGGGTAGTAAAATTAAAAATATCAGAAAAATGATCCGGATAATGTTGCGGGTTTTTACTATCATTTCATAATCTTTTTCGAAATAAAAACCGTCGAGTTGAGATTACGAGGCGGGAAATGACCATAGGGTGAAGCAAGCTCGAGCCATGGCAACATCAACCGAACCCTAAAAAAGGCCTCGGTTTGTTTTTAAATGACCTTTTTTAACATAAAAATATCAGCTTAACAAATAGAGTCAAACTCCCGGAGAAGATTCTTCATAACAGATAAACGTATAATTTTGTCAGATAGCATGGCAAGATCCTCGACCACGTCATCATGGGCTTCGCCATAAACAACCGGCTTCATTCCTGAAAAACCACCCGGGTAAACGTCAGTTTTTTCTTCCCGGGCAATGTGATCGTAAAGGCGTCATCGCGCAGCTCCCCCACCATGATGCCACCCTCTTTCGTGTGGATTCTCAGATCATCATTTTTGACGTACCAGATAAACTTCACTTCACCCTCACAGCAGTGCCAGACGCCTTCCCCGTTTCCCAAGAGTTCAATCACATTTTTCTTTTGGGCTCCTTCTCCACTGTCCATGGACTCATAGATTCCGATATACCGATCGTTTGACTGGCACGCGAAACCGCCGAACAGAATCAGCCCGGCGAACAACAGAAGAATTGCTTCTCTTTTATTAAATTTCAAAATCCTGCCTCCGGCTTCAGAGTTGAAGCGAAATAATCCCGGTCTTTGAAAACAACCGTCGGCTGAACAGATAGATCCGGTCACAAAAAAACACCTGGACCGTCATGACCAGCCAGACGACATCCTCGATCACCCGGCGCCAGCCGATTTCCTCGCCGGTGATGTCGAAACACCCGCAGCCGATCTCGATTCCCCGGAACATGGCGACCAGGATAAATACAATAAACATGATCAGAAGAGACCCCGCGATAAACGCCACAGCCCGGGTCCGGAGCCCGATAATGAGAAACAGACCGCAGAAAAGTTCAAGCCAGGGCAGAAACACAGCCACCAGGTTCACGCCCCAGTATGGATCCATCTGATATGCGGCCACGGATTCGGCAAACTGCGCGGGATAGGCGATTTTGCTCATGCTGGCGTAAACAAAGACGATTCCGATATAAATTCTTAACACCAGAGACAAATATTTGCTGGTCAGAACGGGTTTCATATATTTCTGGAAATGGTTCATGGGGCTAACGGATATCCTTTGTTTTTCCATAAAGACAAACCACCTTCCAGGACCGCGATATTTTTGTGGCCCCTCAGATAAAGCTTGTTGGCCATTGCAATATCATACAACCGGCTGATGGTTCTTCCGTAAACAATTATTTTTCGAGACTTGTTCATATCGCTGAGCCCGATCATGTACATGATATCAAACATCGACAGCGGGATGTTCACCGCGCCAGCGATATGTTCCCGATCATAGACGTCCGACGGCATGGCGTCCACGAAGCAGGTGGTCCCGTTCTTCTGCTCCAAAAGTGCTGCTTCAATGGTTATCCGGTGGATATCGGAAGATAAACTGATTTTCGGAAAAAGCGGGATGCCGTTGGGGTTGGAGTGATTGAAAATCAGGGCGAACAGACCGCTCAAAAAAATGAGGACCACAAAATCAAAAACAGACAACCGGGGAGCTTTATACCGCCGGCTATGCTCTCGTTCAATCATCCGGTCGCTTTCGATGAGCCAGGACGCCATCTGTTTCACCAGGGCCAGGGCCACCACAGGATAGGTCTTCAGGATGGTGTCAAATTGCTCCTTGGACAGGGACATCAGTTCCACCGGTTCAACGGCCATGACGTTGGCCGACCGGGGCGCCCCGGTCAGCAGGGCCATTTCCCCGAAACTGTTCCCGGGTCCCAGGATTGCCAGGTCGGTCTGCATGCCCTCATTGACTCTGTAAACCCTGACTTTGCCGGACTTTATCATAAAAAAACCATCCCCTGGATCTCCCTGCCGGCAGATCATGGTTCCTGCTGAAACCGTCTTTAACTCCACCCGCTGAAGGACCTCCTGTCGGATTTCCGGAGGCAGTTTTTTTAAAACCGGGTGGTCAGGGGTTGTTCAATTGGGATCGGCTGGTTGGTCATGGGCTTTTCGCAAAATCCGGTTCGATGCAGTCATTTCGTAACTCAACTACGTGACGATGATGGCTATTTTGAATAAAACTCGCGGATCTTTTCCAAAATGGCATCCGGATCATCGATGATTCCTTCGTGGACGAACAGAACCATTCCCTTGTTGTCGGCCAGGATAAGGCACGGCGTGTTCACATCGGAAAAGACCCCGTCAATTTCTTTTCCGGAATCCGATACAATGGGGAACTTGACGTTAAATGTTTTTTGAAACCCGTCGGCCATCTTTTCATCATTGCCCACCGCGATACCCAGCATCTTCACATTGGCGAAAAGCTCCGGATCAGTTGAAATGATCTGGTAAAGTTTATTCACCTGCGGGGCGTTTTGATGGCACGCCTTGCAAAGGGCGCTGAAGAGTTCAATCAAAACAAGGCGGCACTGAATCTGAGGGACCGTGAATTCCGGACCAGGTTCAATTCCCAGGTATTTCAGCATGTCCGGTTCCGACGCCAGTTCCATTTTAAAGCCGGGCAGGGGCTCGCCCTCGGAAACCGTCGCAGCATAGGAATTTCCGTCAATTGTCAGTACGCCGGCGATGAAAACGGCCACCGCAAGAATTAAAGGCATCCTGTTTACGCTAGAATTTTTCATTCTCATCCGAATTCCTCCCTTATAAATGCCGGATCCATAACAGAGCGCCGGCCCTGACTATTTAAAAACAGGGGCGCGAAACACTGGCTTCCGCGCGGGTTTTGGGGCAATAGATTTTCTTTTATATGAAATTTCAAGTATTTTAAAGAAAAAGGTACGGTTTTGGGAAGGATTTTTTTAAGAATGAAAAACTTCCCGCATTTTTGATCCATTGCCGGGCCTTCCGGCGCACACTCAAAAAGGCCCGACAAATCACTTTGCCGGGCCTTTTCTATTGTGTTGCACTTTATAGATTCCGCGCGATCCTGATTTTTTCAAATCGCCTGAAACCATCATCCGCCAAAGGCCGCTTCCGGAATTTCCACCATGGCCCGGCTGCCGGCCTCAATAGACGTCATTTTACCCAATGTCACCGGCAGGACCGCCTGAATAAAATATTCCGCGGACCGCACCTGGCCTTCATAAAAGGCGACGTTTTTGTTTTTATTGATGACTTCCAGCCGGTCCCCGGCGCCGATCAGTTCATCGCGTTTGGGGGCAGCGATGGTGGCCCGCCACAGCAGCATCCAGGCCATAATGACATCGCCCATGACATCCAAAAACGGCATGGCATGGGAAAACGCCACCTGGAAATCCAGGGACATGGCGGTCTTGCCCATGTGCATAGCCACTCCGCCCAGACGGTTGACCGCGGTTTCCAGCTCTTCCCCCAGTCCCTCCAGGCCTTTTATCCCTTTGGCCTTGGCCGCGGTTTTCTGAACTTCTCCCAGAAATTCCATGAACACCGCGCCTTTTTTCATGCCCATCTTCCGGCCCAGCAGGTCCATGGCCTGAATCCCGTTGGTGCCTTCATAGATGGAATTGATCTTGGAATCCCGCAGAAGCCGCTCCACCGGATAATCCCTGGTATACCCATAACCGCCGTAAACCTGCATGGCCTGAACCGTAGACTCAAACCCGCGGTCCGTGCAGTAGGACTTGATAATGGGGGTCAGCAAACCGATAAAATCATCAATGGCGGTTTTTTCCGCGTCGGTTTCCGCGCATTCCATTTTGTCGAAGAGAGAGGACACATAATACACGAAACTGCGCATCCCCTCGGAATACGCCTTCATCGACAGCAGCATCCGCCGCACGTCCGGATGCCGGATAATGGAGACGGATTTGGCGTCCTTGTTCATCATATCCGCCAGGTCCCGGCCCTGAATCCGCTCGCGGGCGTAATTGACGGCGTAAAGATACGCACAGGACGCGTTGAACATGCCCAGCGCCCCGACGCCCAGGCGGGCTTCATTCATCATGTGAAACATGACCCGCATGCCTTTGTTTTCCTCGCCCAGCAGAACGCCGCGGCACCCGCCTTTTCCGCCGAAGGTGAGCTGACAGGTGGGGCTGGCGTGGAGGCCTAGTTTTTCTTCGATGGCGGTGCACACCACGTCGTTGGGTTTGCCCATGGACCCGTCGTCATTGACCCAGATTTTAGGCACGATAAACAGGGAAATCCCTTTGGTTCCGGCAGGCGCCCCCTCGATGCGGGCCAGCACCGGGTGAATAATATTTTCCGTGAGATTGTGCTCGCCGCAGGTGATGAAAATCTTGTTGCCGGAAATGGAATAGGTGCCGTCGGCGTTTTTTTTCGCCGAAGTGGTCAGGGCCCCCACGTCCGACCCGGCTTCAGCTTCGGTGAGCACCATGGTCCCGCCCCACTGGCCGGAATACATTCTGCTTAAGTAAAGTTCTTTCTGCTTTTCCGTGCCGAAAATTTCGATCATTTTGGCGGCACCGTGGGTGGCGAACCCGAAAGCGCCAAAGGAAAAATCAGCGCCCACGAGGTATTCGGCCGCCGCCTGTTTCACCAGATGGGGCAACCCCTGCCCGCCGATTTCCGGATCTTCGGTCATGGCGATCCATTCCCCTTCGCAAAACAATTTATAGGGGCGGTGAAAGCATTCCGGGACCGTCACCTGATTGTTTTCAAACTTCAGGCCGATCTTGTCCCCTTCCTCGTTGACCGGGAGAATTTCCTTGATGGCGAAATTTCGGGCCTCGGTGATGACCATGTCAAACATCTTGCGGTTCATTCCCTTGTACCGCTTGTGTTTGGTGATCTCCTCCAGGGCGAGCTGTTCATACAAAACAAAATCCACATCCCTTCGGTCTGCAATCTGCTGTGCCATGGCGACTTCCTTTCAATTTTTTCTGTTAATCGTCAAAACCCGTCAAAATAATTCAAAATTTATTCAGCCATACCGCAAAGCGCGTGATGAATTTTAAAAGAATGAAAAATGATTCTGCGTTTCCGGAACCGGTTTTGTCAAGAGCATCTTTACCTTTGCGTTAAGTTTATCCAAAACGCTCCTCGTTTTGAATTATAGATATCCGGAGGGTAATGGTTTTACGAAGTTGAATCCTGGCGGCTGAGAAAAGTCTGGTATTCATACATTTTGGCGAGAGACGTCACCGCCTGCTCCGGGGTGGGGAAGAACACGCCTTTGTACCGGAATCCCTTGACGTGGGTTACGGTCAGGTCTTTTTCATCCTTTAACATGCTGACCCCTAAGATCGGTTTCTGATGTTCGGACATCATGGAAACGATTTTACGGATGTAGGTTTCCTCGAAATCATCCAGATATTTGTTCGTCTTATCGAGAAAATCCGCGGGGCAGGTGGGATCGGATTTTCGCACGGATTCCGCGAGCCTCGCCGCCAGATGCCGCCCGCCCACGATCCCCAGGTTGATGATGGCGTCGCACCCGTCCCATTTCATCAGGGCCTCCATGGTGGTCACGGGGATGGACATGTCCCGCTCGCCCACGAGATCGATGGGGTTTGCGCGGCTCCAGTAGGGGGGCAGAATTTCATCGATTTTTTTGATGATGTCCGGGGACAGGTCCGGCACTTCCAGGCCGCAGGCTTCGCAGAGATCCGCCGTCACCACGCCCCAGCCGCCGCCCAGGGTCATGATGGCCACCCGTTTTCCTTTGGGCAGGGGCAGGGATGAAAACGCGGCGGACAGGTCCAGAAGCTCCATGGATTTTTCCACCTTGACAACGCCGGCCTGACGGCACACGGCGTTAAAGACCCGCGTATCCGATGACAAGGCCCCGGTATGGGAGGCTGCGGCCTTGCCGCCGGCCTTGGTCTGGCCGCCTTTTAACAGGATGACGGGCTTTTTTCGGCCCAGACGCCGGGCGCTTTCAAAAAACCGGCGGCCGTTTTTCACGCTTTCCACATAGAGCATCACCGTATCGGTCAGCGGGTCGACTTCAAAGGCGTCCAGATAGTCTTCAATGGTGATCATGCCTTCATTGCCGGACCCGCAGAACCCCCGGATGCCGATGCCCTGAAGTTCGGCGAAAGCGAGAAGCTGATTTCCCATATTGCCGGACTGGGCCACCACGCTGGTGGACCCGGCTTTGGGCCGGACATGGCTGCCGGTGCAGTAAAAATTGATGTGCGGGTTGCAGATGCCCATGGTGTTGGGCCCGATGATATGGATGCCGGCAGCCCGGGCCTGTTCCACGAGTTCCTTTTCCTTGTTCGCGCCTTCCGGGCCGGTTTCAGCGAATCCGGAGGCGATGA
>PCSG01000073.1:17440-23348 GCA_002772195.1 Desulfobacterales bacterium CG23_combo_of_CG06-09_8_20_14_all_51_8
GGCCCGCGATGGTCCCGCCTTTGGAGCTGACCAGATAAATTTCGCCGGCAAAACCGCCGCCGATGGTATTGGTGAGCAGCGTATATCCCCATTTTCCTATCTGGCCGGAGGCCCCCACAAAGGCCACGGACCGGGGATAAAACAGGGGCGCGATGTCCGCCGGATTGATCGGCGGCAAAAACGATTTTTGGGCCGGGGCTTCTCCCCGGATGACCAGGGCGTCTACGGCCACGGGCCGTCCTTCGGGAGTGACCAGCAGAGGATTGATGTCGATTTCCGTCACATCCGGACATTCCACGCCGATTTTCGACAGTCCCATCAAGGTCTGAACGAGCAGTTTCCGATCCGCGGCCGCCTCTCCCCGAAACGGGCCCAGCAGGGCCTTTGAGCGGAGTTCCCCGATCATGTCCCCCGCGTCTTCTTTAGAAAGCGGCGCCAGCCGGAAACTGACATCGGACAAGGCTTCGGTGAAAATTCCCCCCAGGCCGAACATCACCACCGGCCCGTACTGATCATCGCGGAACAGGCCGGCCACGAATTCCCGTTTTCCCGCCACCTGGGGCTGGACCAGAAATCCTTCCAGCTTGTCGCCGGCATTTTTTTCGATGATGCCGGCAGCCGCTTCGACGGCCGCCGCGTCATTTAAGTTCAAATGCACCAGCTTCATTTCGGTTTTGTGAAGCAGTTTTTCGCCCAGGCCTTTGAGCACCACGGGAAACCCGGTCCGCCGGGCCGCCTCCACTGCTTCAGCGGCGGTTTTAACCTGCGTTTCATCCACGACCGGCACGCCATAGGGCTTTAAAAATGCCTTGGACGCATATTCGGTCAGGGCTGTTCCGATTTTTTTATCTTTTGAACCCATTGATTTTCCTTCCAAATACCTTAATAAAGCCTCGCCTCTTATTTTCCGGAGGGCTGCGGTTGTTCCAAAGTTAGAACCACCAGGTTGGACTTGTCTTTTTTAAACTTCAGGCCTTTGTGTTCCTCTCCCACTTCTTCGATGGAAACGATGGAATAGATGGAAAGGTGCAGGGTCTTCATGCCTTCGAACTGGCGTTTCTGATCTTCTTCCTCAGGATTGATGACAACGGATTTCGTATCAAACAAAAAGTCGGAAATGGCCACAAAACTGAGCCCCAGACTGGAGTCGGTGACGGTTTTGGCTTTCAGGGTCACGACTTTGGCGTCTTTGGCGTTGCGATACGTGATCAGGTACATGGTTTCTTCTTTTTTCCTTGCCATCGCAGGGTCTTTCCTCTTGCGGCCAAATTTTTGGGGAAACCGAAAATCACAGCAGCTCTTTAAAAAAATCCGATTTCCCCGAAATATCGTCCTGACTTTTGGTGGTTTCCGTGGGAGCGGTTCCTTCTTTGAAACATTCAAAAATAATATCTTGGGACTCAGGAGTGGGCAGCAGCCCGGTATCGGCGTCTATTTTTGCAAACACCACGCTGTCAGGCACTTTAAACACGGTCACCGGCCGGCCTTTCAGGGCCTGCTGCATGAAATCCAGCCAGATGGGACTGGCGGCCTGAGATCCGGTCTCGTTTTTTCCCAGAGACTGGCCCTGATCAAACCCGACCCACACACCGGTGATATATTCAGGGGTGTAGCCGACAAACCAGGCGTCATTCAAATTGTTGGTGGTGCCGGTTTTCCCGGCCACCGGCCGTTGAAGCGCCTTGACCCGCCAGCCAGTGCCGGATTTCACCACTTCCTCCATCAGGTGAGTGATGATGTAGGCCGTGCTTTCCGCGATCACTTGTTTTGGCTCCGGCGTATATTCCATCAGCACCCGGCCGTCCCGGTCCACCACTTTTTTTATAAAACATGGCGAGATCAGCTGCCCCTGATTGGCGAAAACCGAATAAGCATTCACCAATTCCAAGAGAGATAGCCCGGAAGATCCTAAAGCAAGGGACAAATCCCTTTCCAGAGGGGCTGTAATGCCCATTTTCCTAGCGTAATCAATGGTATACCCAATCCCAAGGTCCCTTAATATTTTAATGGTAATGACATTTCGGGAATGGATCAGCCCTTCCCGGAACAAGGTGAATCCATGAAATTTATTATCATAATTATCCGGCTTCCAGGTTGAATCATGTTCCGTGTCTTCAAAAACAATGGGAGAATCCACGATCACCGTCGCCGTAGTAAAATTTTTATCCAGGGCCGCCGCATAGATGATGGGTTTAAACGCGGAACCGGGCTGACGCCGGGACTGGATGGCCCGGTTGAACTCGCTGTCTTGAAAATCCCGGCCGCCCACCACGACTTTCACTTCGCCCGTGCCCGCTTCTATAACCAGCAGCGCGGATTCCGCAGCTGGAATCTGTTCCAGGGCCAAATCCCAGGTCTGCTGACCCGTTTCTTTTTTTATAGCTCGGACATGAATGACATCCCCCACCCTCAGCACCTGGCTGGGCTTACGAACGGCGGTTTCAAAACAAGCCACCGCCGGATCTGGCTTGCGCGCCCATTTCATGTCCTTTAATGCGATCAGCCCCCGGGCGTTTCCCATTCTGACGGTAACCGCATCCGCTTGATCATTGACCTGAATCACCACCCCCCGCGCGATCCTGTCCGGGCGCAGCGGGTTTTCCGCAAGCTCCGCTTCCATTGCCCGGGAAAACTCCTCCACCTTTTCCGGCGCCAGATGCTGCAAGGGGCCCCGGTATCCCTGGCGTTTATCCAGATCAAACAACCCCTTTTCTATGGCCGCATGGGCCATTTTCTGCATTTCAATATTCACGCAGGTTGTTACCTGAAGACCTTCATTGTATATCCTCTCCTTGCCAAACATGTCTATCAGCATCCGCCGGACATGCTCCGTATAATGGGGCACGGTTTCCCGGTACCAGTTTTTCCGGGGCCGGATGTACAAAGCGGCGCTGATGGCCGACGTCGCTTCCTTGTCTGTGATATATCCCTCCTGGGCCATGCGCCGCAGCACATAAATCTGCCTTTTTTTGGCCTGTTCCGGGTACCGAAACGGCGAATACCGGCTGGGGGCCTGGGGCAGGCCGGCCAGCATGGCGCATTCCGCAAGTGTCATGTCTTTCGCGGACTTGCCGTAGTAATTCTGGGCTGCGGCCGCCACGCCATAGGCCCCGTTGCCCAGGTAAATCTGGTTTAAATACAGAAAAAGGATCTGTTCCTTGGTAAACTGTTGATCAATTCGGTACGCCAGAATCACTTCCTTGATTTTTCGATGATAACTCCGCTCCGGCGTCAGCAGAAACGACTTGGTGACCTGCTGGGTAATGGTGCTGCCGCCCTGGACGATGTGCCCGGCCTCGAGATTTTTTAAAAACGCCCGGAAGATGCTGTTAAAATCAATCCCCTGGTGCTCATAAAAGCGGGCATCCTCGGCGGCGACAAAGGCCTGAACCAGATATTTCGGCATTTCCGAAATCGGAATGACAATCCGCTGTTGCTCATAGAATTCAGCGATCTTGCGACCGTCATCCGCGAAAACCGAGGTGATGATCGGAGGCCGGTAATCATTCAATGTGGTGATTTTCGGCAAGTCCCGGGCAAAATAATAATACAACCCCGCAAAAACGACGATCCCGAGAAACGCCCCTGTAAAACCGATAAACAACAACCATTTCAACAGTTTTAATAAAAATTTCATCATATGCCGCACCACCTGAAAAGACAGGAATTTTTAGATTTTTCGGGCCGGACACACTTTCGGACAGACGATTGCCCGGCGCTCAAGTTTTTTTCTATTATCAAATAAAATTTTATTAAGCAAGCCGCGCCTGGGGGCTCAATTTTTATATTGACAAACACTTGCCGACCTGCTAATTCAAAAAACAATCGCCGGCTGAAGCCGACAATTTTGACAACTTTCAAAAATTTTCTTTTATCCAAAATTCAGACCACGAAGGTCTTCGCATCCAGAGGGTGCGTTGCTCTTTCGTGGTTTTTTTTTGCCGTTCCATTCAAACAAACCATAATGACTCATAAACATTCAAGGAGGATTTTATGAAAACCCGTTTCTTCAGTCTTATCTTCTTAACCGGCAGTCTGTTTCTGGCCACTCAGGCGTTCGCCCATTTCGGCATGATCATCCCCACGGATTCCATGGTGATGGAAGACGACACCCGAACCATCGACCTTTCCCTGTCGTTTTCCCATCCCTTTGAAGGGATCGGCATGGACATGGAAAAACCCGAGGCTTTCACCGTGATGGAAAACGGGGTTAAAAAAGATCTGATGCCGGCGCTGACCGCAGCCAAAGTCATGGATCACAATGCCTGGAAGACCGCTTATTCCGTCAAACGACCCGGGGTTTATCTGTTCTGCGTGACCCCCAAACCCTACTGGGAACCCATGGAAGACTGCTTTATCATCCATTACACGAAAACCGTCGTGACCGCTTTCGGCATCAATGACGGCTGGGACGCGGAAGCCGGGCTGAAAACGGAAATCGTTCCCATGTCCAAGCCCTATGGCCAGTATGCAGGGAACCTTTTCCAGGGGATCGTCATGCTGGACGGAAAACCCGTGCCTGGGGCCGAAGTGGAGGTGGAATATTATAATAAGGACAAAACCGCCACAGCCCCCACGGACTATATGGTCACCCAGACCGTCAAGGCCGATGGGAACGGCGTCTTCTCCTATGCGGCCCCCCGGGCCGGCTGGTGGGGCTTTGCGGCCCTGAACACCGCCGATTACCAGCTTGAAAAAGACGGCGTTAAAAAAGACGTGGAACTGGGCGCGATCATCTGGGTGGAATTTCTTCCCTGGAATGAAAAATAATAGTGCTTCAGACACGGAAAGGATTTTTTCAATGTATAAAATCAAATTATTATCATTATACTTACTGATCGCGGGCCTTCTGGCCTCCTCCCCGGCCTGGGCCCTTCATGAAAAATCATCTGAAACCCGGATCGAGGATTTGTCCACGCGGGTTGATGTTCTGGAAAAAAACACCCTGGATAACTGGTTTCATAAACTCACCCTCAGCGGACTGCTGGAAGCGGAAGCCGGATATAAAAAATTCGACCCGGACGCGGCCGGAGAACCTTGTGAAGAATCCAGCGACATCGTCCTGCGCACCTTTGAACTGGGGCTGGATGCGGATTTCACCGACCATGTGGGGGGCCATGTGCTGGTCCTATGGGAAGAAGATGACACCGAACCGATTGATCTCGACGAAGGCTACGTTTCCCTGACCGGGACCGAAGACATCCCGCTCTATCTTCATGCCGGAAAACTCTATGTCCCTTTTGGAACCTTTGACACCCGGTTTATCAGTGATCCGCTGACCCTGGAACTCGGGGAAACCCGGGAAAGCGCAGTCATCGCCGGTTATCACAAGGATATGCTCAATTTTTTCTGCGGCGGGTTTAACGGCGAAGTGGATAAGTTTGGAAAAAAGAATCATATCAATACGTTTTTCACGGGCGCGGATTTCTCTCTTCCGGAAGAGGACTCCCGGGCGGTGAACCTGACGGCCGGAGTTTCTTATATTTCCAACATCGCCGACAGTGACGGGCTTTCCGAAATCAATGACGTTGACGGAGACGGTGATCCGGACGGGGTCAGCGATTATGTGGGCGGCGTTTCCGCCCATCTTTCCATGGACTTCGCGCATTCGGTATTCTGCACGGCCGAATGTGTATGCGCCCTGGACGACTTCAGCGCCGGCGAACTCGGTGAGGGAAGCGGCGAAGTCAAACCCCAGGCCTGGAATTTTGAAATCGCCTATGTCCTTCCATCTGACATCGGGTTTGGATTGAAATATGACGGCACTGATGATTGTGATGACTTTTTACCGGAAAATCGCTATGGTGGCGTTATTTTCTGCTCCCCGTTTGAAAATACCTATCTGGGACTGGAATACCTGCGCCAGAAATTTGATAATAAAGACCGAAGCGATATGGTCACAGCTCAA
>PCSG01000095.1:0-1517 GCA_002772195.1 Desulfobacterales bacterium CG23_combo_of_CG06-09_8_20_14_all_51_8
GGGATGCTCGGCTTTCCCGGTGATCACAATCCCGTCATAACCGGCAAACCGGATTTCCGGGCCGAAAAAGCCCCCCCATATTGGAATAACCGACGGTGGATGCATTGGGAAATGAGGCGTTTTCCGGTGATGTACAGGGAGATTTGGTCACCACGACCACCCTGGAAGCGGATGGAATCGGAAACCCGGAAAACGGGCCGGGCATAAACATCAGCGGATTTTCAGGCGAAAAGGCGCTGATGCCGGGTTTCTTCAGGCGGTCCCACAAAATTTTCATGCCCAGGCCGCGGCCGCCGATAAAATTTTCAATATCCTCCCTGGGGATGGGGACTTTCCGGATTTCACCCGTTGACAGGTTAATATCGAGCAAATGGTATCCATATATGTCTGCGCGCATGCGATCCTCCTTATACGGTTAAATCATACCAGCGTTTGGTGAGTTCCTGGGCAATTGCCTCCGGCGACATGCGATAAAACGGCTGATCCGCTCTAACGCTGATAAGGGACAATGCTTCATAGGGACAATGGCGGACGCATTGAGGATCGCCCTCACACAGGGTGCACATGCGCATGGGACGGCCGGATTCCGGATGCTGCGCCAGTATGCCCACACTCTCGGCACCGCAGGCATCCACGCAGCTTCCGCAACTGATACAGCGATCCGGATCATTGGTAATGGTTCCGTAGCGGCTATCCTGAAAAAGCGCCCTGTGGCCGGTTTTGGGGTCCGGCTCCACCGGACAGGCATTCACGCACGGGGTGTCGTCGCACCGGGCGCATGTAACCGGCGCGTCAACGTCCGGATTAAAGGAATGCACCCGGATATGGGACATGACCGGATTTCCCAGATCTGACCGAAAGTCGCCATCCGTAAACAGGGGATGGTTGGATGCGGCGCAGACCGCTTCATAGGTCCGGCATCCGGTGCATCGGGTGTAATCCACGGCAATGAAATCGTAAATTCTCTCTTCGGCCTTTGCGCCGGGGCCGGGAATCACCCACCGGCTGCACCCGGACAACAGCACCAGGGTCCCGCCGCCCAGAGCCAGACGGCTTATAAATTCCCGTCGGGTCAGCGGTTTTTCACTTGGCACTGATGAATTTGGGTATATTTCATCGGGTGTTATTTCCTTCATTTTCTCCCCCCTTTGTTTCAATTGTCATCATTTCCTGCCATATCGTCCCTGTATTCCGCTTAGTAAATGCTCGACGGTTTCCTGAAAAGCGGCGGCAAAGTCAATTTTCAGAACGGAAAATTCGGGATTATCCAAAATCTGCTGTTGTGTTTCCGATAAATCCGTCATCTGGAAAAGGCCGACAGCCGCCGCCAGCTGCAATTGCAGAAATCGGGCTGCCTTTTCAATGGTCATCGCCGGAAATATGCTGCATAGAACCTCGGCCAGAATGAAAAGTTCTTCTTTTGCACCCCGTTTAAATTCCGTCAGTTTCTCAATCGTTACATTTTTTTCAATGACGTTATGTAAAATTGAGAGCAACTTAACGAACCGTTCATGTTT
>PCSG01000095.1:1649-5449 GCA_002772195.1 Desulfobacterales bacterium CG23_combo_of_CG06-09_8_20_14_all_51_8
TGAATTGAAATATTTATAAAGATTGGACCGTGTAAATTGCGCTTCCTTGGCAATCAGTACAAAAGTAATTTCCTCAAAACTGCGCGTTTCATAAAGGCGCGCGGTGGCCTCGATAATACCGGCGATTCTTTGCTCTTTTTGCTCTTCGCTTCTGGCTCTTTCCCAGGTCATCTTTTTAAATCCACCGTCATCTATGATGTTTTCCGTTGCTTCACAATCCAACTTAAAGACACCGCGTCTCCAAATTAAGCGACACCATGTCTCTTGTCAAGCATTTTTCCAATTCAAAAATAGGCTCCGGAAAAAAAATTCAAAACAGACTGAAGGCTTAATTCCCTAAATCCTTATGCGTCGACAGGGTAAAAAGTGGAGAAATAGCAGCCCGAGCCGTCTTTCTCGTCGTGTCGCTGGGGGCGGATATCCTTGGAATTCAAAGATCTATAAAGCGTCCACGGAATTCCCGCGAATTTTTATTCCCATTGACAGATATTCTCTTTTTTCATATTGTTATGGTCAAAAAGGGCATGCGGAGAAAGTCCGCAGCAAGTACCACAGTCTGATCGCTATGCACGAGGGATATGAAGAAACAGGCGCTGAAATCAAGACTCATTTATCTCGATGCATGCTCGCTATGCCGTCCTTTTGATGATCAACGATATTTGCGGATTCGCCTTGAAAGCGAAGCAACCAAGTTGATTCTGGAAAATGTCAGGAATCAGAAATTGAACCTTGCGATTTCACCCGTTCACCGCATCGAGATAGGAGCTATCCCCGATCTTATCGAGCGTATTGAAATACTGAGCCTGCTGGACAATTTCGGCGAATTGGTGAAAGTTGATATGGCCAAGGTGCGTGTTAAAGCTGAACGGCTGGTTGACAACGGCTATGGTGTTGCCGATGCTGCACATGTCGCTTTTGCCGAGTCGGCCGGTGCGGATTTTGTGACATGCGATGACCGTCTGTTGAAACGATGCCTCAAGAGTGACCTAAAAATTTGGTGTGGTGATCCGTTGCAATTTTGCTTTAAGGAGAATTTGAAATGAAAACTGTCAAATATATGGATGAGGAATCGATGCTCAAGAAAGGCGTCGAGCTGCTTATAAAGGGTTTAGGGCCTTTGGAGGCCCTGCGCTTTATGAACCTTTCCAGGGAGCGAAAGATTGATAGTGTTAAAAGGCACCGGGCATGGCAGAAAGCACTTGATAAAGATCAATTTTTTAGGGAAGTGTTTCAATAGAAAAACCCCTGTGCAACATTGGTCCACCACGAACACACAAAAGAGGCTTCCAGACAGAAAAGAGGCCGTCAGAATTTGCGGTTAACGGAAAGAAGGAAATAGGTAGAGCCTGACTAAGCAGAAAATTGCTCGCTGCCGCCGATGTAAAGCTCCCTTCGGTTTTGCCGGTACGAACAGTCCATGTAGTCACGAGGAATAAAATGGTGCCCGAACATATAGCTCGGTTCACATGGACAAGAGTCAAGGGCAGACCCCTTTATTGGGCGTTTTCCGCTTCTTGCCCATAAGAAAAGGAAAAGTCGATTAATTCAGTTCGATACGGTGTCCCCCGAATTTCCCGAATTTCCGTGTCCCCCGAATTTCCCTGCTTGATAAATTCCAAAAAAATTTCTTCTTTTGAATTGAAATATTTATAAAGATTGGACCGAGTAAACTGTGCTTCTTTGGCGATCAGTACAAAAGTGATTTCCTCAAATGATAAGCGCGTTTCGTACTCATCCTGTAATCCTTCCATCGGCAAGGCAAACGCGGTTGCGGCCCTCGTTCTTGGCCCGATACAGCGCGGCATCGGCAGCCGCCAATAGCTCATCCACCGTACTTTGGGCGGTCGCACAGGCCACGCCGATGCTAAGCGTAACAGACAGAACGCCCGATCTTGTCGTTATTGGGTTTTCGGAGACCTGCCTGCACAACCTCTCAAACACGAATAAGGGCTCTGTCCCCGCCTTCATCGGGGTTATCACCAAAAATTCTTCTCCCCCCATACGCCCCAAATAATCGTACTCCCTGACACTTTCACGCAATATATGTGACAGCCCGCAGAGAACCTCGTCTCCGGCCTGGTGGCCGTGGGTGTCGTTGACCTGTTTGAAATGGTCTATGTCGCACATCCCGACGCCGATCAATCCCCCGTGGCGCCGTGCCCGGGAGAGTTCTTTGTGTAGATGATCTAAAATGGCACGGCGGTTGAGAATGCCTGTCAAAGGATCATGGGTGGCTTCATGTGCAAGCGCATTACGGGCATCGAGAAGCTTGGCCTGCATCTCGATCAAACGCCGGCCGACCTCCACGCGTGCGCTGAGTTCACCGTGGTCGAAAGGTTTGGGCAGGTAATCGTCGGCTCCGGCATCCAATCCGGTGATGATATCAGCCTTTTCGCCCTTGATGGTCAGCATGATAATGTAAGTCGGTCGGTCGGTTTGAATGCCGCGGACCCGGCGCAGCACCTCCAGCCCGTCCATTTCCGGCATTATCCAGTCGATAATCGCCAGCGCAGGCGCATCAGTTTGCCGCAGCGACTGCCAGGCCTCGACACCATTCACGGCTTCCACCACTTCATGCCCGTTCTTTTTCAGCATACCCGTCAGGGTAGCGCGGGTTGTGCAATCATCTTCGGCGATCAGGATGCGCAAGGTGTTGTCCCTGTTTGGGCGGTTTGGGGGTTGGAATTCAATGTCGGGATACTCAAGGTTCTTTCGTTAATATGCTATATTTTACAATAATTAAAAAAAAGTAACACCGAAAAAGTCAAAACACTATCTAAGAAGGGTTGCACATCCCTGTATTTTTCTCTAAAATCAAAAAATGGACCCATATCATTATTCAAAAGGGATCACCATCATCGGCGACGATTTTTTTGAAACCGATAAGAACGGGCATTTCATCAACCGAGTGGCGATCCTATTCCCCGGATATTGTCTGATGGTCGTCAGCCGAGGCGGCATCCATGCCACGCAAATCATCACCGCCGCGACTTACCTGAGCAAATCGCATCCCGAATTAAAAGAAGCCGATCTGTTCGCAGCGTTATGCGCCGAAGCAGTATCGCTCAACCTGAACGGAAACACCATTATCATTCGAATGGAATCGGCGAAAATCCGGCTGGCCCTTGCCGCCGATGAATTGCTTCAGCGGCTTGTGCCCAAACGCCGGATTCAATTCACCGGTCTTCATCTTTTAGAAGTCAGAAACAGCCTGCGCCTTCGGGGAGAAAACTGGAGAATCGCTCCGGCGCCTGTCGAGGAAAAGGATTTTTCAAACATTATCCGCCATTGCCGGATCCCTATCGGCACCGGGACAAAGTATTTATACAACAAGCACACGGGCGAACATGTTTTGACCTATGCGGAATTTTTAAAAATTCGCCCATTGCTTCGGAACAATATAACGGAAGCATCGGCCCGGTTAAAGGAAATCGTCTGTTTCAACGGCATGCTCAACAACGAGGGGTATCCGGAGCTTGTTTTTCTGACGCCATCACATCAGAAGATTGAGATCCGGATATTGGATGAAGTGTTATCCCTGCTGAAGACCGCCATCTCCCCGGAAACCCTAAACCCGGGTGAATCTATTGATAAGGTGGAAATCCTGTTCGATGAATTCTCGAGGTTGTTCGCGAGCCTGGCCGGACCGGAGCTCACCATCGACAATCCGGGCAATGGCCGATGGCGGGCCATTTCTCTGTGCCGGCTGTATAATATTGATGAACAAACGACGGCGGAATGGGCATTCGGCCTTGGGCCGGAATTCTATTTAAACATCCGGTGGCTTCCCGGGGCCCGGG
>PCSG01000401.1:0-5320 GCA_002772195.1 Desulfobacterales bacterium CG23_combo_of_CG06-09_8_20_14_all_51_8
CTTCAAGTTAGAGGGTGTCACGGACCGGATTTGCCGTCTTTGAACCAGGTTGCGTAAGGAGCGAATAAAATGAATTTGACGTGTATCAAATGCGGGTTTTCCTCCGAGTATATTGACTTTAAATATCTTTGCCAAGAAGGGTGCGTGGCATGCGGGGAGGCTGATCTCCGCGAGTGCCCCAAGTGCGGGAACAAATGTCTGTTTTCAAGATCCGAATCTTTGGAAGGAGAACATGGGGAAATGAAAGAGTTGTCGAAACAACTGGAATCGATCTCAAACACGGATGGCCCGGATCGTCTGGAGGAGGCTAAAGAATTAATCCGAAAATTACGAAAAATGAATCTCAGATGGAACATTCCGGCGCTGGACGCGTTTATCAAAAAACGTCAAAGAGCTATTTTTTTATAAACCGTTTAAGGAAAGAGATAAGGAAAAAATGGCGAAAATTAACCTCGAAAGTACAATTCCCGTTGCTGAGGAAAATTTTTTTTTACAGGAAGATACTATCAAGAATCTTGAACGCATCAGTTTACTTTCAAAACGGCATCCGGTAAACGTACTGATTGCCGGCAAGCAGGGGTGCGGCAAATCCACACTGGTGAAACAGTTTGCAGCTCGGAATAATCGTCCTTTGGCAACCTTTCAAATAGGCATTCTTTCTGAACCCGGTCAATTATTTGGAGAACACCGGCTAAAGGATGGAGAGACCTATTATCAGACTTTTCTCTTTCCCCAGGCGATTCAGACCCCAAATTGCGTGATCCATTTGGAAGAAATAAATCGGCCGGAGCACCCCAAGGCCCTGAACATGCTTTTTTCGGTTCTGGCCGAGGACAGAAAAGTATGGCTTGATGAAATAGGAGAGATCCGTGTAGCAGATGGCGTTGTTTTTCTTGCCACGCTAAACGAAGGCGAAGAGTTTATAGGAACTGAAGCGCTCGATGCAGCTTTGCGGGATCGGTTCTATACGACAATCCTTGATTACCTGCCTATGGACATCGAAACCAGGGTGCTGCACCTTAAAACCGGTATTCCGGAACCCGATGCCCTTACCATCGTAAATATCGCCAACCAGCTAAGAGGGAACTCGAAGGAACCGATTATCGTTTCCACCCGACATACATTGATGATTGCAGAAATGGTGGCGGTAGGCGCGACTGTCCGGGAAGCTTTCATCAACAGCCTGCAGGTAAGCAAGGATGTTCTTGAGTCTGTTCTCCTTTCCATTCATGTAAAAACAGGAGAAAAAAATAGTGATGCCGGAGCAGCCTACAAAATTTATTAATAAGTACAATATGTATGATTCGAAGTCAGAAATCGGGAAAAATTTATTTAAAGACGAAACCTTAGATGATCTTCTTGATTTGACCTGCAGCAATCAATCCGGTATTTCTGATTATTGGAGAAGAAACACATCGTCGATGGAAGCTTCCGAGCTGGCAAATATTCTTCGCGCGCTCAACAAAGTAGCCGGCTATATCGGCAGGAATGTGGGGCAGATTGAATGGGCCGGAATGTCGCACAATACAAATGGCCATATTATACTTAATCCCGGTTCAATGATGGGAAAGTATCCTGTCCCGACCCGGAAATTTGATTATCTTGTCGGTATCGTTGTCCACGAAGGCCTGCATCAGGTTGAATGGAGTAATTACCTGTGGGAAAAAGTGCATGAAAACATACCTGAAATGAAAATGTCTGAAAAAATAATTTTTCACAAAATTATTTATAAAGGCGAAGATATTTACGTAGATTCTATAGCTGATAAATCCGTGTTAGGGCTATATACCCGTATGGCCAGAAGGGTGGCGATGGAACAGGCATCACGCATTTTAAGAAAAGGTCCCATCTCCGTTGATGCACTGGTTCTCCATTGGTGGCAGATTTTTTTGGGGGAAAATATTTCAAACGGTAATGCATCATACGAAAAACCACTGAACATACTGATTGATTTGGGGCAAAGATTGAAGGAAATCGGTGGATTACCTAAAGGCGTTACCAGCCGATGTGAACTCCGAAGTCAACTATATATTGAATTTTGGGAAAAAATCAAAGGGTTGATTTCCTCGTTTGAGGTTTTTGACAAATCGCTTTGCTGGTATCCGGAGGCTGCCCTGCAGGACAAAAAAACACAACAGCGGGAAACTCGCTCCCAGCCCCGTCTGTCTAAGGCCACGATCCATAATATAGAAGAGCGGCTTGCATACAATTCATTGGATATAACGCCGATTATTCGATCAATTGTCGGTCCTGATAACGAAGACATTGTTCCCACTTCAAGGTGGGATTTCAATATCCCTGCACATCCGGTAATTGATTACAAGCTCGTAGCCCGTTTGAAAGGGATTTTACAGAAATATTCGGACCAAAGGACGATTTTAACCAGGGGGCTCACATCCGGAAGAGTTGACCGCCGTAAATTGTATCGGGCACCGATAAATGGGCGATGTTTTCTGGAAAAACAAAAAATTCCACTTTTGGACTGGAACATTTGTTTGTTGGTCGATGCTACCGGATCAATGAAAGGCCCAAAATGGCGAATGGTAGAAAATACACTTGGAACCATTCACAAGGCGTTTTCGGGTTTTCAGAACCGGCTCCAGGCGTATGCCTATTTTGAGGTGGAAGGCGTCTGCATGATATCAAATTTGATCAAAGAACATCGTATCCTGTCCGTTCCACCCTGCGGACAGACGGCATCCGGTCAGGCAATCATTGCAGCGGCGCATTTTATGCCGGATGATAAAAGACGACGGTTTATCATTCATATTACGGACGGCGAATCAAATTTTGGATGCGATGTAAAGTTCGGAATAAATCATTGCAAAGCCAGGCACATCCATCTGGTGACCCTGGGAGTTGCGTATAAAGACCGCGATGCCATGCGAAAGCAGTATGGCAGGACCATACAGTTTATTGACCATTTCGGGCAGTTGCCCTCAGCAGTCGAAAAACTTTTAAAATGGACTCTGCTGAAAAATAAAACACATGTTTCGGAATCGGGTGTTTAAACTCATTCTTCCGACCCATCTTAGTAGTATCATGGCATGTTAAAATAAAAAAAGGAGAATTCTTATGAAGATGTTCAGCAAAGAATGGGCTAATGCTTTAGTCGAAAATCTTAAGAAAAATGAAGATTTTCAAAAAAAAGGAAAAGGCTTTGACAGTAATTTTCAATTCAAAGTGCTGAAAGATAGCAAGGCAAACGTAACCAATGATATAGGAATCGGCATGTGGTTTCCCACTTGTGATCCGTTCTGGTATGGTACAAAACCAGATACGGAAGTGGATATTATACTTGAGGCAAAGGCAGGAATTTTTGCTGAGGTCTTCAGCGGCAAAAGAAATGTGGTGATGGCGCTGACCATGGGGACAATTAAGTTAAAAAAAGGACAGCTCACCAAACTGACCGGAAATCTTGGAGCGGTTAACCAGTTTATTAAAGTAGCCAGCGAGGTTTTATAAAATCATTAAGAGATTGTTTTTTTGTGGTCTCTGAATTGGACCTGAACAGGAAAGGAGACATCATGAGTGTGATCAGTGAAAAAGTCAAAGGATATCTAAACGCTACGGGAAAGATGAACGTTTTAAGTACCGCCAATAAAGCCGGTGAAACAAATGTTGCCATGTTCGGTTCATTATTACTGTCCGATGATACAACTATGATGCTGATGCTCGGAGACAACAACACGTATGCCAACCTGAAAGAAAATCCCCATGCCGCTCTGTTGGTTGTTCTTCCTGGGAAAACCGGTATGCAGACCGAAGGCTGTCGTATTTATCTTAAACTGAGATCAATTGAAGACAGTGGGGATATGTTGGATCGGATGAAAACCGGCGTTCGGGCAAAGGTAGGGAATGCCGCTGAAATGTTGAAACATCTCGTTATTTTTGATATTATTAAAACAAGGCCGATTCTTGACATGGGGCAGGGGATTTAGCCTTATTCGATAGGGTGGCATCATTGAGCTTGATGGATACTATATTGGCGGCAAAAATAAATCCGGCAAACGTGACAGTGGTGCCGGAGGCAAAACTTCCGTCATGGTGGCAATTGAATCCAGGCTAATTTGAAATCATCATGAAGCAGACGCACGAAATCACAGGTGCGGATTCTATATTTTTTTTTAAACATTAATTTTTGAATGCCATTTTTTTTAGATTTGTCTCCCAGACAGCTGGCCGGGGCTTACAATACCGGCCAATCTTTAAAATCAAAGTTTAAAGAGGGTCCAATACGACCAGAGAAAAGATCGTCGAGCTCGGTCCACTGGAAATAACGGCGTAGAAAACCAGAACGCTTCCTTTTCAATTGAATGTAAAATTATATCTGGCTCTTGATTTATTAATAAATTATCTGATTTGATTTGATAATAAGCTATTTTTATTTAATTATGGATGTGTAATGTCGCAAAAAGGTTATTCCATTAAAAAGATAAACGCTGGCAGGCTTTTGGAAAAAATTCCTGTTCTATCCATATCCGGAGAGGAATCCTCAGTGGATATGATCCTTTTTGAGGTATTGTCACTGCTCAATGCGCAGGTTGGTGCGGATATCGGACAGGTCAACCTTGCTTCCCCTGGGGGGCAGGGTGGAGAAGCTTTATATTGTTAAAGACGGTAAGCATTGGTTGAGAAAAGGTGGGTCGCTCAGCTTTTATGATCCTTACCATGGTTTTACGGGTATGGTTATGTCATCTGGGAAGAGTCTTATCGTTGAAAATATCTGGGAGAAAGTTATCGGCGGGCATCCCAATCCATTTCTCGAAATCACTACGACAATGAGCGATGAATATGTGGCCGAAATAAAGAAGCCCGTTACCAGTATTATTATTCTGCCGTTAAAAAGAGGGGAAGACGTTTTCTGCACCATTGAGCTCAGCCGTTACCGTGGCAAAAAACCTTTTATCTGTAAAGAGAAAGAGGCGCTTGACGATTTTGCCAGGAAATATGGCGACCTGATTATGGAATACGTCATAGATATCCGAAACAGAATCGCATTAAGCACGGCTCAGAAAAAACTTCTTCAGATGGCAAGACTGATCGCCTCTAATAGACCCCTTGACTATAGAGATCTGATTGAACCTTATACCAAACTATCCTCGGCCGAAATTGTGCTGGCATTTTTTAAAACAGGCAATATAAGTGACACGAGATACAGGGTAGCGGTGTGGAAAGGTGGAGAGATACGAGAGATACTGCTTAACGATTTTGTTCCTTCCGGTGAAAGCGTCCTGCGTGATGAGCGCGATTCAATTTTTCCTGTGGAAGGAACCTCCGGTGATAAACGTTTGTGTAATTTTCAACGGAGGATTGAAAA
>PCSG01000401.1:5409-5551 GCA_002772195.1 Desulfobacterales bacterium CG23_combo_of_CG06-09_8_20_14_all_51_8
TAAGCCAAGAATTGGGCGTAATTATTCTTGGTTCTATGCGTCCGGAGTTCTGGCAGTTTTTGCATATGAATTCCTTTTTAGCCTTATATAATTCTTTGCTGCGTTCATTTTTGTTAAATGAACGGATTATTCAGCAACTATC
>PCSG01000401.1:5564-6963 GCA_002772195.1 Desulfobacterales bacterium CG23_combo_of_CG06-09_8_20_14_all_51_8
AGCTTTGGTTTATAAAAATCATCCAATCGAGTTAGAAAACAATACCGCATTCAAATCTATAAAAGGTATTGAAACCCTGTTTAATGAGCTTCACGAACAAGGTAAGGTTCTAAGATGGCGGAGCAAGAAGATTTATTTTGTATTATGGCTGCGTGCCTTTATAACTCGAAAAATGGCGCAGCTCCCCTGTTTTAAGATTAATTTCAATTTGGAAGACGAGCGCATTTCTGAAAACCGGATCATGGCCAGTGATGAACAACTGGAAACCATTTTTGAAAATCTGTTTTCCAATAGTGTGCGTGCCATAACTGTCGTTCAGATAAAAAAACATTCATTTATAGGTAAAATTGACATCACTGTTGGGCGGAAGGAAAAGTCACTTGAAGTTATATTTACAGATAATGGTGCAAAGTACGATACGGTCTCAGGCCGGGGAATAAATCAAATTGAGACGGAAATGCAATCTCTGAAAGGGGAAATTCATATAAACAAAAACCCCTATCAAACACAACTCGTTTTTCCCATTGCTGAGGTATAATAGTATAAAAAAAGGAGGGTATAATGAGCGTAAAAATTTTATTCCTTGATGATATTTTCAGTCCTCTTTTCAGAAAACAATTCCCCGCTGATCAACTGATATGGGATGATAACTGGATTTCATCTCTGGAGCAGGGGCTTGCTGACTCTGAAGCAAAAATCGGGGTTTGCATTGAACTTGTCAAAAGCGGCGACATTGACTCATGCCGGGAACTTATTAAAAAAGAAAAACCGGATTTGGTGCTGCTTGATCTTTTTTGGCCGGAAGATGCTCAGCGGAAATTCGGAGATCGGCGCCGCGCTACAGATATCGCCATTGATACATTAAAAAGAATCCGGGAAGCCTTCCCTGTTTTACCAGTGATATGCTATACGGTTCAACCGGATCGGGAATTGATGGAAGAGGCATATGCGGCGGGAGCCACTATTTTTTTGGAAAAGGTTGTACTGGCATTGGCTGAAATTCAAAGTCCGTTAAAGTATATATTATTTTATCTTCTGCGGCAGATGCAAAGTAAGGCCGAATCCGGGTTGAAATGATTGCTGCACCATAAAAATACGTAACAGGCTAAAAATTGTTAAAAAGCGCAGTGCGTATTATTTTGCGGGGAGTATGACTGATTCGTCAGTCATACTCTTCAAGGTAAAAAAAATTTTGTCTTATAACACCGTGCGTTCATATTTTAGCCCCCTGCTATGACTGATGCGTCAGTCATAGCAGGGGGCAGTGGTACGAAACAGTCACCAGTTTCTACTACGCTTACAAAAGTTCTTTGGAATCTAAATTGCGGCTGTTCCGGCTTACAAAAATATTGTTTAAAGGGAGGTGAATACAAATGACAACATGCAATGAATGCGCTAA
>PCSG01000170.1:0-147 GCA_002772195.1 Desulfobacterales bacterium CG23_combo_of_CG06-09_8_20_14_all_51_8
CTTTTTCCTGAGGAGCGATGGTGGCTCTATACACAAACCGCTGCCGCCACGGGTCATGGTGTCCAGGATCGGGGCAAGGGATGGCGCAAGGCGGTCAGATTCGCACTCACCGAAAACCCAGTAACCACAAGGGCTCAGGACGAACCC
>PCSG01000170.1:324-466 GCA_002772195.1 Desulfobacterales bacterium CG23_combo_of_CG06-09_8_20_14_all_51_8
AGACTCAGTTCCCTGTGGCCAAGGTTTCCATGGAGAGCTACAAGGAGCGGAAGGCAGGTTCAGGCCAAACGCTCACGGGCTTAGGCAAGTGGTGGGGCAGAAAGCCACTGGTTCTAGTAAGGGCTGCCCTGCTCGGCCTTTT
>PCSG01000170.1:481-5509 GCA_002772195.1 Desulfobacterales bacterium CG23_combo_of_CG06-09_8_20_14_all_51_8
CAAAACCCATCTTTTCGGCCCCATGACCGTGGCCTGGGCCCTGGGTGTGGGGGCCGTGGCCATGATTTGGGTGGAGCGGCGCAGCACTGCTCCGGCCGTTGTGGAGATAGATCAGATCACACCCAGGATAGCCCTGGGGATTGGTCTGTTTCAATGCCTGTCGCTCTGGCCGGGTTTCTCCCGCTCCGCCGCCACGATCATGGGCGGGATGATCCTGGGGTCAAGCCGCAAAGCAGCGGCTGAGTACTCGTTCATTGCCGCGGTTCCGATCATGATCGCGGCCACGGGCTATGATCTTTTCAGCTCCTGGAACCTGCTCTGCATGGCGGATCTGCCCTTTTTCGCCGCGGGCTTTGGGGCCTCCTTTATCTCAGCCATCCTGGCCGTAAAAATTTTCATCAATCTGGTCGGACGGATGAGCTTGAAGCCCTTTGCCTACTACCGGTTGATCCTGGCGCCTTTGGTGCTTTTGTTCATGTAATTTTATTCAGCAGATAACCCATGATGGCATAGATGGAACCGTTCCCCTCTACCAATCAAAAAATTGATGGTTCCCCCGGCTGGCTGCACGCACTCGTGGAATCCGCCCTTGACGGCATTATTACCATGGATGGCAACGGCCGCATTCTTACGTTTAATCCGGCTGCTGAAAAAATATTCGGGTACCGCAGCGACCAGGCCATTGGCCGCGGGGTTTCCGAGACGCTTATTCCCGGACACCTGCGGAAAGCCCACGAAAACGGTCTTGCCAATTTTCTTGCCACCGGCAAAGAAAAGATGATCGGACGGCGGGTGGAAATCACCGCCATGCGGGTCGATCAATCCGTTTTTACCGCCGAGCTGACGGTGATTTCAGCCAATTCTACGAACGAACCGATTTTTATCGCCTCTATCCGGGACATTACAGGACAAAAAAATACTGAAAAACAAGGGCGGCAATACGGAATCGATATCAAGAAAACGCTCATGCAAGCGATCCTTTCCGTATCCAGGATCGTCGAGATTCGTGATCCTTATACGGCAGGCCACCAGCGGCGGGTGGCCCATTTGGCAGCCAAGATGGCCAGGGCTTTAAACTTCAACGACGAACGTATCGACGGGGTTTTTTTAGGCGCCCTCATTCACGATATCGGAAAGATCGCGGTGCCCACTGAAATTCTGGCGCGGCCCGGAAAGCTTTTGGATGAGGATATCAATTATCTGCAAATCCATTGCCGAAAAGGTTTTGAGATTCTATCGCCGGTCAATTTCCCCTGGCCGGTGGCTGAAATTGCGCTCCAGCATCATGAACATATTGACGGATCAGGATATCCGCAAGGACTGCGGGACAAAGAGATCCTCCTGGAATCCCGAATCATTTGTGTTGCGGATGTGGTCGAATCCCTGACCGCCCATCGTCCGTATCGTCCGGCTTTCTCTTTAGAAGAAGCGCTGAAATCGATCAACATCCGGGCGGGGGAATGGTATGACACGGAGATCGTGGAAGCCTGCGTTGCGCTTTTTAAAAAAGGGTACAGTATTGACGCCATCAATATGGATGAATTGACATGGATGTCATCATTGACGTGAAGTGCAAACGATTACTGGTGGGTGCCTCATCGATAATGACAATGTCAGGGTCTATTGTTGCGGGGCATTTTTATAGTAAATATTCAAATCCACTTTGCTGCCGCTGATGGTCATCATCACCAGCACATCGTCACTCATAAACTTGGCCACATTGTAAATGGTTTTGCCGTAATAATCGATTTCGCTCACAAACTCCTTGTTTTCCGCATCATAGGTATAGGCCAGCGGGTTCTCAAAAAAAGTGTATTCCCGGGCCGTCTGTTCATCCGGCGTAAAAATAAGGGCTCCGTCCGTGTTTTTTTCCAGACTGAAGCCGTTTTTCTTTTTTTTCCAGTCATCGATGTTGTTCCAATCGTCCCCCCAGAACTCCCGGGTATCCTTGTCACCGGTCCGGACCAGTCCGTCCAGCAGGGGAATCTGGTTGGCTTCCTCTATGTTGAGCGCATAAATCTGCTGCTTGATCTCTTGAACATCCTTTGGCAGATCCAGCAGGTCCGGCGTCTCAGATTCCGGCATCTTTGCCAGCCCCGGGTTTCTTTCGCCGTCGACGGCTTCATTCATCCCGGCGGTTCTGTTTTTTGAAAGGGGTTTTCGTTGAGAAAGCGGGGGTTGTTCAGCAGGCGCGGACGCGATGTCCGGACGTGTTCCCGGCGCGGGCCGACTTACGCTGTTTTCCGAAACGATTTTCTGAATCGGTTCTTCTTGGATATCACGGAAAAGCAGGTAGCCGAATGAAAAAATAACGACAAAAACACCGACAGTGAGGAAAAATTTTGTTCGCATATTCATATAAATCGCAAAAGCAGGCGGCTTTGAAAAAAATTAAAATGATTTCTTATCGATACATATTTTGCTGTACCATCACTCCCCAGATCATGTTTGCCAGTTTTTGTGATCCGCTGTAAGTCGGGTGAATATCATCGGATTTGATATCCGATGCAAAAATATAATCCCGCGGATCCCCCAAGCAAATGCAGAAATCGCCTAACGTACTGCCATAAAATTCGCCATACCCGGAAACAATTCCTGAGACATTCGTCCCTCCGTATTCACTGAAGTCGAACATATCCGGATAGATATTATCATAAGTATAGTCAATGGCTTCATTTTTCTCTGCTTCTGCGCCTTTGACGTGATAATACCCCATCCAAACATGGTCGTCTGACGGGCCGTTATACATGTCCACCATCATGCCCCACATGGTGTCTGAAATATAATCCAGAACATCGAGACATCCTCCGGTCAACGGATCCGAGTCGCAATCCATGCTGCCCTGAAGAATGTCGTTGGCGCCGCCGTCCGCAATAACCGTATGAAGCGTGGAGCGGGCTTCGGCCTTGCTTAACTGACTGTCGATGGCCGCGATTTTAGCCCCGCTGACCGAGCGGTCCTTGTAGCTTTTACCGGAAAGAATTTTCAAAACATCATGAATTTCTCCGGATAAGTCAAAAACCGAATCACCGACAATCTGGACATTCCATTCATCCGCATATGGATTGTTAAAATCCCAACTGCAGCCGATCAAGGCAATGGGTAATGCTGTAAATAATAAAATCGCAACAAAAAATCCGAGTTTTTTCATTGGGCTCTCCCCTTGTTCATTTATGGTTGCGTGGATAATTGATTCAATGCCGCCTGCATTGCTTTTCCAGTAGATCCGACAACGTGTTGTTGAACCCCTCCTTTCTCTCAACCTGGTTGATTTAAAAATAAATTCTTTATTTATGCATAGCACTGCTCTGACTCAAAATACAACCCTTGAAAAATACCTAAATAATACGGGTTAAAAACAGGTATTATAACTACGGTTCTTTGCGCTGCTTCAGCCGACGCCGTCCGCACCTCCTATGGATTTCACCGATTTCCCAAGGCGTTTGCTAACTTATCGTTTATATTGACATAGGTGGCGGCCCATGCCATAGATTCCATCATGAAATGGATCATTCAAACCATTAACCTTTTGCTGATACTGGTTGCCGCCTGGGCCGGCGTCACGCTTTTCTATCATTTTGCCGAAAGCAAGCTGAGTCCCGCTGATCCGGCGTTGCCTCCGGTCAATCCGGCGGCAGCCGCAAGACTTGAAACCCGGCGTCTGATGTCGGATTATCAGAAAATTATTGAACGGGACCTTTTTCATACTTTAAACCATACGGCCCAGAAGAATCCCTCACCGATTGACGTTGATGCCCTGAAAGCAACCGTCCTGAGCCTGAAGCTGTGGGGAACCATATCCACAGATAAAAAGGAATCCGGAAGGGCCCGGGCGGTGATTGAAGATACCCAGTCCGGGGAGCAGCATCTTTTCAAGGTGGGCGACACCGTTCAGAATGCGATCATCGTTGAAATATTCCGGAACAGTGTGGTGCTTTCTGTGGACGGGCGAAAAGAAAAGCTGGTCATTGTCGAGGAACACCTGGCTGCGACCGAAGGCCCTGTCGCCGCCGAAGAAAAAAGCCCGACGACCCTGAGCCGGGCGCAAATTGATGACGCCCTTAACAACGTCAATGAACTGATGACCCAGGCCAAGGTAAAACCGCTGTTTCAGGACGGGAAAGCGGGTGGGGTGATCGTGTCAACGATTGAGCCGCAGTCTTTTTTCAGCAAGATGGGGTTTAAAACCGGGGACATCATCACCGGCGTCAACGGCCGGAAACTGGAAAGCGTGGATGACGCCATGGCGTTTTACAAAACCCTTGCCGCAGGCTCCAAACTTTCGGTTGAGTTGATCCGGAGGGGCCGGCCGACAACCATTGATTTTGTCATTGAATAGGCGAGATCCGGGTCATTCACCGATGCGGCCCTCAATCCGTATTTTAAATTCCGGCCGCCGGGGATGGTCCGTCTGAACAAACAACACATCCTGGTATGACCCGATTTTTTTTCTTGTATTGCGGACCGTTATCTCGTAACCCGGCCTGCCTTCCGTTTCAATTTCCTGCAAGTCATACTCAAACCACACGCCTTTTCGAACTTTAATGCCGGTGATGTGAAACGGATAGGCGTCATTGGGGACCACCCGGCATTTTTCCACGATTTCCTGGTCCGGCGATCCTTTCAGCCAGATCCGGTAGGGAGAAAGAGAGGCGAACTCCTGAACGAATATGGATACATCAATGGCGATCTGCGGACGGTTCTTATCACTGGTTTTCGCCTGGATCGTCCCGCTGATCTCCTGCCCGCCCCTGGAGTCCGTGAGAATCAGGACGGAGATTTTCCCCGTCATGCCCGGCTCAATGCTGCGAGTGTAAGACTCCACAACGAGCCCGCAGCAGCCTGCTGCTTCCGTGATCTCAAGGGCTTCCCCGGAATCGTTTTTAATGATGAAATCGTGATTTACGATATCTCCCTGCAAGACAGGAGGAAATTCATATCGGCTGCGCGCCTGATCCACATTGGATCGGGAGTATATCGGCTCGACCGCAAGCCCCTTGTAAAAATTAAGCTTCTGATCAATCAAGT
>PCSG01000010.1:0-14030 GCA_002772195.1 Desulfobacterales bacterium CG23_combo_of_CG06-09_8_20_14_all_51_8
TAAACAAACGGCGGGGAATAGGCCATGATTTTTTCCACGGTATCGAGTTTGGCGGTGGGCCGCAGTTTGGAAAACCAGCCCACAGGCCTGATTTTTTTCAGGTAATCCCGGGTCAGGGGATGGACCACAAAAGCGAAGCGGTTGACGCGTTTTTTTTCACCGCCCGGATATATCACCCGCGGGTCCATGTGGCGTTCGGAGATGATTTCCAAGAGGTCATCACGGGTCAGGGTTTGCGGCGTCTTGTTCAGGGCCACCATGATCATGGCCTCCAGAACGCTGACTCCCACCACGTTTTCCAGGATTTTGGGCGTGGAGTCGATGATGACGTCGACCCCGCGGTCTTTGAGAAATTTCACCCGGTCATCATAGGCGGCGGCGGTGATGACGGTTTTTCCCACCAGTTCCTTGAGGCCGCAATGCATAAGGTAGCGGTGAAAATTGTAATAGGGCACCACCAGGATATGGGCCTGCTGGATGGCCCGCTGAACGATGAATTCATTGTAGGCCCGCAGAGGCATGGTCATATCGGAAAACTTCCGGCCGGGTACCCATTTCAGAGCGCTGTGCAGTTCGCTGGCATAGAGCTTGAGATCATTAATGGAATTCAGGAATTTGGGGATGCCGTGGTCAAAAATCGGATCGCAGAATTTCAGATTGTCGGTATATTCGGCGATGGCGGCGGCGGTGCAGGAATTCATCAGACCTGAGAAAAACACGACCCGGCTGTTGTTGAAATAATTATTGCCGAAAGTATACTGAAGATGCCGGATGGTCCATTCATGGCCCACGCTGCGCAGGGAGTCGCCGGTGGTGAAGGGGGTTTTCAGTTTTCCGCCCAGCTGATAGAGTTTTTGGGTCTGGGCGTCGGTGTGGGTTTTATTGCCGATGGTGAAAGGGAACTGGATGGACCCCAGTCCGATGACATCCGCCCGGCCGTCCCATTCCTGGAGCAGTTCAGCCGCGACATCAATACTGCCGTCCGTGCCCAGGCGGATCACTCGAAAGTCCATGCCCATAAATCGGGGGGTGAACTCATAATCGTCTTTACTGGCCCCCAGGCTGATGTTCACAATGGTTTTCATTTACGTAATCCTTAAATAAAGTGCTTTTTCATCTTCTGTAATTTTGGAAATTTTGTCAAATGGATATTGTGTCTTAAAATCAGAAGGGCGCTGCGGCCGGGGCTTTTGGCGGGAAAGATTGGGACGTTGTTGACTACACCCCCGGACACGGAAGACAGGCGGAAGGGGGCGGGCCGATGGGCCCGCCCCCCGGAACCGGCTGGTCGCCGGTCCCGTAAGTTTTTATAATTTCTGTATTCTAATTATTTGTTTTCTTTTTTTATTTCGCAGTACCTTCCCCGTTGGACACAGTCACATACACTCGCCGATTTTTGATGCGGCCCTGTCTTGTGCTGTTGTCCGCAATGGGCTTGGTAAGGCCGTAGCCATGGGTCTCGAGCCGGGATGCTTCGATGCCGAAGTTTTTCATCAGATAGGCTTTCACGCTTTCAGCACGGCGCCAGGACAGCTTTAAATTATAAGCGGGCGTTGCGATGTCGCAGGTATGGCCTTCGATATCCGCAATGGTTTCGGGATATTTCTTCATAAAATCAGCCAGTTTTTTAATATTGTCATGATATTCGGGTTTGATGTTGGATTTATCCAGATCAAACTGAACCATCAGGTCAATGGTGACTTTTTCCTTAATCGGAGCGGATTTAAATTCAGTAATCGGTACAACTTTCGGTTCCGGCGCAGGCGCCGGTGCAGGCGCCGGCGGTGGAACCACCTTCTCTTCGCCGCCGAATTGGAATGTCATGCCTACGGTCAAGGAGGCATTGTTGTTGGAGTCCTCCAGATCGAAAATATGGCGGGCGTCTGCCCGAAGCGCCATGTCTTCGTTCAGGAAATATTTGACCCCGCCGCCCCAATTCACCGCCGTATAATCATCATGCATGCGGTCGCCGTTCAGCAGAACACCGCCTACGCCCGCCGCCAGATAGGGAACCAGTTTTTTATCCGGAAAAAAATTATACAGCGCGTCCAGATGCATGACAACCCCGTCAATCTTTTCCTTTTCACAACTGCAGGAGGCAAGGTCGAAATATTCATAATCGAATCTTCCGTAGTTGACCATAAATTCAGTGGCCCAGTTTTCCGTGAAATTATAGCCCAGGCCGAGTGCGCCGATAACGTCTTTTTCTATATCCTGGTCGTGATCGAAAACGTATGCCCCTACCATGGGGCTGATGCTGATCTCGCCGGTCATTTCTTCAGCATATGCGTTCAGTGGCAGCGCCTGGACAAGGAGGGCCAGGCAAATAATAACATATTGAATCTTTAATTTTATTTTCATATTTTTATACCTTCCTGATAATGTTTTTTGTCTTATGCGGCGTTTTCTTCCCCCCCTTTTTTATTGAAGAGGAGGAAACGATTATTATCTGCCGGTTACTGGTTTATTCCATGAATGACGCGCCCGCAGACTTTATAAAGCATCCGCCGCTGCCGCTGCAGTCACCCCCGGGGCATGAAACCGTTACGGTTTTGATTACGTTGCCGACAGAACCGAACTCATCAGTGACGGTCAAACGCACGGCATAGGTTCCTCTCTGGGGAAAGGTGAATGACGGATTCTGGGAATCCGATATGCCCACGCCGCCGAAATCCCAGTCCCAGGACACGATGGTTCCGCCTTTGGGGATGGACGCATCGGTGAAGGCTACGGATTGTTCGGCTGCAGGGGATGCCGGCGACCATGTGAAATCCGCTTCCGGCGACAGAAAATCATTGACGGCAATGGTGACGGTGTCGGAACCGGTTCGGCTGGCGCTGTCCGTAACTTTCAGTTCAAAAACCAGATCCACGCCTTGCGGCCCTGTCATCGGCGCGGTAAACACGGGGTTGGCGCTGCCGGGATCGGAAAGATCGACGTCAGTTCCGGAAATTTGCCGCCACGCATAGGTAAGTTCTCCGTCAGGTGTTGATGCCAGGGAATCGGAGCCGTCAAGGGTTGTGAGATCGCCTTCATTCACGCTGGCGTCCTGTCCCGCATTTGCAACAGGCGGCTGGGGAGCAGCGGTCACTTCGATAAAGTGCGGCGCGGATGCGGAACCGTTTTCCGCCTGCCCGTCCCGCGCATCCCATGCCGCTAAATAATACTCAACCCCGGCCAGCGTCACTTTATTTGCTGGAATCGAACCGGTGTAAGAATCTCCGGTCGTATTTGTCATATCCACCGATGTATAAGCGGCGCTCGGATCCGTTCCTGAAATACGATAGAAAAGCGCAACCCGGGAAATGCGGTCACCGGCATCCGGATCACTTGCCTCTGCGCTGATGGGAATCGCCAGATTCTTCTGCCATTTTGTGATGGGCGTATGGTTGATCAGGGGGGGATTGGGATTCAGCGTCCCGGGGGCGGTATATGTCCCGGAGCCGGTTTTGCTGTCAGCATTAACGGTTACAGTTCGCAGGGTGCCGTCCTGGGCGGGATTGTGCGTGGTATAGCAGAGCGTATAATTGCCCCGGATGTTTTGGGCGATATCGTTGTATAATGCTTCCATATCCGCTGCGGTCGGCGCTTCCCGGTAATATCCTCCGGTTTCCGTGGCGATGGTGTTGAGTTGGGCGGCCATGGTGTTGCTTTGCAGGCCGATGGTGTAAACCGGAATATTTTTATCTTTGGCTTTCTGGATGACTTCGTTGATGCTGTAATGGCAGTCATCGTTAGTATTCCCGTCGGTGAAAACAATGACACCTTTGGGAAACGTCTCCTGGCTGATGCTGTCGATGCCGCTACCGATACCGTCATACACGGCGGTTCTGTTGATGACGGTCAGGGCCTGGATCGCTTCGTTAATATCCGGGATGCTGTTTTGGTCGCCGTCGTGTTTGGCAGCCGCAGATGGAATAATGATCCCGCCCTGGCCGCACCCGGAAAAGGTGACCAGAGAAGCCCTGTCTCCGGCCTGTAAATTGTTCAGAAAGTTGATGGCCGCAGTTTTGGCATCCGTCAGGCGGTTTTGCTGGCCCATGCTTCCGCTGACATCAAACACCAGGGCTAAAGAGATGGGCGCCGTAGAGGCGTTTTCTTCAAAACAGGTCAGCGTCTGGTTGACTGGTCCTGTTTCAGTCTCTGACTGCTCCGTAATTCCAAAATCTGCTGCTGTCAGTCCTGAGATCGGATTTCCGTCGCTGTCAGAAATCGTGACATTCACAACGATGTCCGGAAAATCCGCTGAAACGATGTTCACGGCTATACCGTCGCCGTTTTGCTCTAAAAGATTTACGTCAAGTGATTCCTGGGATTTCAGGGTCGGCGTTGTCTCATCCTCTCCCTCGAATAAAAATGCCTCATTTGATGCCGCCTGAAGATTTGTCGACAACAGGAAAAGCATCATCCATAAAAAATAAACCTTTTTCATTTTTCCTCCTTGATTCTCTATTGTTTCAGTGTCCCTATCCGCAAAGTTCCCGGATTAATCTGTTCTCTATATTAAAGATATAAGGATGAGCATCATTTGATGTGTTCCATACATTATTTATTCATAAAAATCAATCAACGGGTTGTTTTTTTAATTTTGAGGCTAAACCAGCCGGGCGATGATAAACAGGCCGAGCATGGAAAAGCCGATGGCGATTAATAAAAAGGATCACCGGGCCGACATAGGTGAAATTTTCCGCCCAGGCCGCCATGATAAGTCCGACCAACAGCAGGACCGGGCCGGGAAGCACGGCAATCACCAGTCCGGCGACGCCCGCCATTGTGAGCACCGTCGCAAGCAGCCATAGCCCTATGGTTCCGGCTTCCATGATCTCTAATCCGTTTGTTGCCTATTGTTTTCTGGTAAGTACATCATCCGCTTCTTTTTTCAGAAAAAGCAGTGCCATCTGGCCGCATGCGATTCCCAGTGCATCGGCCGCCACATCCAGAAGGGAAAACGTCCGCCAGGGAAGAAAGTGCTGGATGATTTCAATAGCGACCCCGTAACTCAGCAGGGCAAGGAGTAAGGCCAGGCGGTTTTTTGTTTCAGGAAAAGAAAAATCCGTAAGCATCGCCAGCATGAAAAACGCCGCCACATGATTCAGTTTGTCGTTGATAACTGAAACTATCGGGCAGGCGAGAGGGGTTGTCGCAAGAAAGAGGATCCCCAAAACAGCCGCCGTCAGGAATGTGCGAAACACCGAGATGCGGGCACGGGATGGATTCAAAGCGCCGCCTCTTTTACCGTAAGCACGTTCCAGATTCGTTTCAAGTCATCACAATGGCGGCAAAGCAGGTTTATGTAAGTGGTTTCCAGGTCGATCATGTCGCGGTCATCATGGCGCAGCCATTCGGACAGCCAGGCAAACCGCAGGGCGATGACAAATTCCACCAGAACGGACAGGCTGAGCCGCGATATCGCACTGCAGGCTTTGAGCCGGGAGATGAAATCCATGACCAGAGGCCCGGCCAGGGCCGCCGGGTTTTCACTGCCTATGCATCCGATCATCATGGCCGCATCATAGGTGTCCGGCTTTATGCCGGAAAATTCCCAGTCGATCACGGCGTTGATTCCGGCACTCCCCCAGATGATGTTCAGCGCATGAAAATCCCCGTGGCAAAAAGCGGACGGAAGTCGGTCGTGGACTTCAGCAAAATCGGTTTCAAGAAAGTTGATGGCCGGCTGGACCTGATTTAAGAGGTCCGGCTCATGGTCGGCGAGGGTGCGAACCAAGTTTCGGATAAAGGCCATGATGGAAAACGGCGGGCCGCAGCTAAATTCCGGCATGCCCGCTGATTTTTCCCGCAGGTTGATTAAAAAATCCGAAAGATCTTTTCCCCTCCAGCGTTCAAGCACATACTCCGGCCGTTTCAGGGCAACGCCGGGGATGAAACGCGAGATTTGAAAGTACCGCCCGTCGATGGTTTCCAGAAACGCGCCGGTTTCCAATCGCAGATACGGGTTGATCCTGGCAAGCCCCTGTCTGAAAAGAAAATCAAGCCGCGCATGAATGCAGCATTTGCGGGGGATATCGTTTCCATCGATTTCTTCGAGCACATATAGGTTCCCATCCGTGCATTCGACGGCCGTCCGGTATGCGCACCGTTCCGGGCTGCCGCAAAGGGCCAGATCATGGCGCACGGCTTTGACATCAAGCCCCCACCGTCCTGTGGCCGCCCGAATCATTCTATCATCACAAGAACCCAATACCTTCCACCTTCAGTCCTCAATCTTCAGCCTTCGGTCTTCAGCCTTCAGTCTTCAGCCTTACCGCCCCGGCACAATAATTCTGGATTTGTCCCGTTCCTGGGTCTGACGCTGGCGCTGAAGCTGCTGAAGCTGTTCGACCATTTCCGCCAGGGCCTCTTTCATGGCTGTCGGGAAGACGGCGATGGCTTCCGCCAGAGTCTTGGCCTCGAGTTCGGACTGGATGGGCAGAGGGCCTTCCGGTGACATGAGCTGGGTCTGGCCGATAAAAAGTTCCGTGCGGCTGGCATCGGGGGTCCCGTCGGGTTTGATGGGGACCAGCCGTCGGATGGAACCCACCTTGAAATCCGTGATGGATTCTTCGCGAAAGAGATTGTTCTGGTCGATGGTAAAATTGATATTCTGGACGGATTCCTGCTTGCTCATTCTTTTTCTCCGGGGGTTAAGGGTGATTGGTGATTTTGATCCCTTACATAAAATCTTTGCCTCAGGCAACCGAAGTTTTCGGCCGGGAAATTTTTTGACGGGCCTGAACCCATTTTTCAACATCCGCGAACGGGTAATTTTCCAGTGCCCCGAATCCAGGCAGGGTTTTTGCCTTGAACCGGGTGAAGGTCGGAGAGAAAATACCGCACAGAAACCGGGTCAGATTGGATTCCGTGGCATGGTCCCCGGCAGTTTTAACAAATTCAGCTATCCACGGGTCGATTTTTTGTGCGGAAAGTGGCGGTCGAGGGGCTGGAGGCGCGAATTCGATTTTTTCGTTTTGACAGAAGGAGCAATGCCCGCAGGTGTCTTCCGTTAAAATTTCCCCGAAATAGGCGGCAAGCTCCCGGCTGATGCAGGCCCGGCTTTCAAAAAAACCGATCATCTGGTGAATCCTCTGGATCCCGTGGGCTTCCTTTTTAACGAACAGGGCATGGAGTTTTTTTGTCAGGGTATTGATATCAAAGGCCTGGGTCATGATATCATAGACCTCGACGGCCTGGCGGGCCTGGAGCGCAATCCATCCTTTTTCATCAAAATATTCCAAGGCCGTGACAATGCGCTGCCGGTCTGTTTTATAAGCGCTTGCAATGGCCGCAAAATCGACGGTTGTCCAGATTTGTTTGGTTTCGCAACCGGAAAAGACGGCGGCCACAAAAGTTTTGCGCTCGCCGGTAAATCGCTCAATGATGTCTTTCCCGCGGTCAGCAAACTTAAAAACATACTGGTCAAAATAGGTCATTTTGGGCCGGATAACGCCTTCCATGGCAAGGTACACCAGCAGGGTTTTTAATGGCAGCAGCCGGATGTTGGTGCCACTGGAAAGCCGATTTAGTTTGAATTCCCAGACAAAACCCTGGTTTTGCTGAATCTCCCGGAGCACCTGATACACGGCGGTTTTGTCAGGCGTGTCCCCGTAAATGAAATTTTCCAGAACCGGGATGCCGTCCCGGCTGGCGAAAACCTCGCACAGGGCCGGCATATCATCCCGGCCGGCCCGTCCGATTTCCTGGCTGTAGTTTTCAATGGATTTGGGCAGATCATAGTGGATGACCCGGCGGATGTCGCTTTTATCAATGCCCATGCCGAAAGCGATGGTGGCCGCGATGCAGGCCAGGGTCCCGTCCATGAACCGGTTCTGGATGGTTTCCCGTTCCCGGTTCTCCATGCCCGCATGATAGGCGTGGGCGTTGATGTGGTTTTCGCATAAAAATGCGGCCACGGCTTCAGCGGTTTTTTGAAGGGTCACGTATATAATGGTGGGTGCGGCCGGATCTTTTCGGAGGCGTTCCAGGAGAAGGGCTTTTTTATTCTTTTCCGGGGCCGGGGTGATTTTTAAAAAAAGGTTTTTGCGGTAAAACCCGGTCACCACGACATTTTCCCGGGAAATGCCGAATTTTTCGCTCATGTCCGCTATGACCGCCGGCGAGGCCGTGGCCGTCAGCAGCAGGGCCTGGGGGATGGCGAATTCATCCCGGTAAAAGGGCAGATTGAGGTATTCGGGCCGGAAATTGTGCCCCCATTCGGAAATGCAGTGAGCTTCGTCAATCACCAGCAGGGAAACAGCCATGTTTTTCAGATGATGCCGAAAGCGTTCATTTTTAAACCGCTCCACGGAAATCATCAGAATTTTGAGTTCGCCCTTGCGGGCCGCATCGAAAATGCGGCGGGTTTCATCCCGGTCCAGGGTCGAATCCAGCCGGGCTGCGGGAATGCCGCGGGCTGTTAGGAAATCCAACTGGTCTTTCATCAAAGACAGAAGCGGCGATACCACCAGCGTCATGGCCGGCAGCAGCATGGCCGGCAACTGGTAGCACAGGGATTTGCCGGCCCCGGTGGGGAAAATGGCTGCTGCGGACTGACCGTCGAGAATTTTGGAAATGACTTCCTTCTGTCCCTTTTTAAACGTGTCAAACCCGAAATGTTTTTTTAATTCCTTTTCCGGCATGATTTTCCCTGAATTATAAGTATAACATATTAAAATTAAATATCATTATTGTAATTGACAACAATCCGATACCGTGGGAAGAGTTAAAAAAGGAACTTAAACCCTTATAACGTTTATGCGGCAGGTAAAATAACATATGAAAATGCGGCTGGCAATCATTGATGATGAAATAACCGTTTGTACACAACTGACCCGAACCCTTGCGGCAGAAAATTTCGAGGTGGAAAGTTTTCAAACGGGTGCGCCGTTTCTGGTCCGAATGGCCCAGTACCCCTTTGACATTATTTTTATTGATCTGAAACTGCCCGACATGGACGGCATTGAAATCCTGTCCCGCATAAAAACCGCCCATGACGATGCGGAAGCGATTATCATCACCGGCCACGGCACGATTGAATCCGCCGTTCAGGCCATCAAGCAGGGCGCCTACCATTTTATTACCAAACCCTTCCGGCTGCCGGAAGTGCGCTCTCTTGCCGCCGGTGCCAGAGACAAAATCCTGCTTCGCCGGGAAAATAAAAGTCTCCGCAAAGCCCTCTCCGGCAGCGATTTCATGAGCGGGTTCATCGGCGCCAGTCCGCCCATGCAAGACGTATTTGATTTAATCAGGAAAGTCGCGGCAGTGGATTGCAATATCCTGCTGCAAGCCGAAACCGGCACGGGGAAAGAAATGGCGGCACGGGCTATTCATCATGAGAGTCCCAGGAAAAATTTCCCGTTTGTATCTTTTAACTGTGGCGGCTTTGCGGAGGAACTGATCTGCAGCGAGCTGTTCGGATATGAAAAAGGCGCATTTACCGGCGCGGCGGCAACAAAAATCGGACTCTTGGAATCCGCCAACGGCGGCTCGGTATTTTTAGACGAAATCGGGGAAATGCCGCTGGCCATGCAGGTGAAACTGCTGCATGTCATCCAGGAAAAACGCATTCTGCGGGTGGGCGGCGTCCAACCCATTGACCTCCAGGTCCGAATCATCGCCGCAACCAATAAAGATCTGAAAAAAGCGGTCGAAAGGGGCGAATTCCGGGAAGATCTGTTTTACCGCCTCAACGTGGTGGCCATCAACCTGCCCAAGCTGTCGGAAAGAAGAGATGATATTCCTTTGCTCACGGCCCACTTTATTGAAAAGTTCAATACCGCTTTTAGTAAAAAAACCAAACGGATATCGTCCCAAGCCATGGGAATCCTTATGAATTACAACTTCCCCGGAAATGTGCGGGAACTGGAAAATATCATTCAACGGGCCGTAGCCCTTGCCGAAGGAGAGGTTATCGGGGTCAGCGATTTGCCGTCTGATCTTCAAAAACTGGAATTCTCCATTCTTGAAGGGGAAGGGCTTCTGTCCCTGGAAGATACGGAAAAGCAGCATATTGAAAAGGTGCTGAATATCACGGCGTATAATACCAGTCTGGCAAGCAGCATCCTGAACATTCCGAGAACCACGCTATGGCGGCGGATGAAAAGATTCGGGCTGGTGAAAAAACCGGAAGACAAGCTGGGCAGTTGAATATTTTTCATATTGAAACAGATGTACAGCCAAATAACGGTTTGTTTTTAAACTATTTTTATACTTTTAACGATATCTTTCCATTTTCGGTTTCAATTTGAAACCGATGCTTTTGACAACGTCCGACCTTCCCATCCGCACGAAGACCGCTGATACGGTCCGCGTTTATCCTCCCATCCTTTGGATTCCAATTTGAAACAATTCCATCCATTCCGTTGACGCGGTGTTTTGACAATAATTCCTTATCGGCCCCGAGGGCTGAAATTTTATTGCCCACGAAACACTCCCTTTCTCCGCAAACCACATCATCTGATTTTCCCCCGAACGACTTGTCGTTTTCTGTCTGGCATTGAAGTTGCAAAGTACTCGGAACAAAGCGGCAGGCATACATCGGAGAAGTAAGGATTATGGTAAAAATTCTGGTAGGAATCGACGCGAAAATGACCGGTTTATGGTCGGTCGTTTATGCGCTGAATTTAGCCAAACGAATGGATGTTAAAATAGCGATCCTGCTTGTGTCGGATAACGCATCTCCGTCCTCCTCGTCATTGTCGACCTCCAAACAGGAAGAACCCGAAAAAGATGAAACCGCAATCAAGCGCCGGCTTGAAAAGCTGATCACAGACGGCCGGTCCGAAGGCATTTCAGTCGATTATTACCTGGCCGATGGATCCTATAAGGAAGAAATTATTAAATTTATAAAAGAAAAAGGAATTACCCTGCTGGTCGTGGATTTTCCATCCGCCGACCTGAAAGAGGCATCGGAAAAGTTTCCGGAACTTTTAGGTGAAATAAAGCTGCGGACCCATTGTCGAATTGAAGTGGTTCATCAGAAAGACGTTAAATAAGCTGAAAAGGAGCAGATCATGTGGCACCTCTATTTGCCGATAGCAGGAAACAGTGTGAACGTCCTGCTTATATTTACTCTCGGAGGATTTGTCGGCCTCCTGTCGGGAATTTTCGGGGTGGGCGGCGGATTTTTAATGACGCCCTTGCTCATTATGATGGGCATTCCGCCGACCGTGGCGGCGGCATCCGATTCCAATCAGATCGTCGCCGCCTCCGCTTCCGGTACGCTGGCCCATTATCGTCTCGGGAATGTTGATTTTAAAATGGGCATTATCCTGCTTATCGGCGGCATTTTAGGCGGCACCGGCGGGGTTCAGATCATCAAAATCTTAAAGGCGATGGGCAATGCCGATTTTTTAATAACGGTCACCTATGTCCTGATGCTGGGCTTTGTAGGCGGGTATATGTTTCTTGAAAGTCTGCAGGGACTTAAAAAAAGAGTTCATGGAGCCCAGCCGATTGTCACAAAAGAATCCCGCTACGCTCAGTTGATGAAAAAACTTCCCGGCCAGACCCGGTTTGAAAAGTCCGGCATTGAACTCTCATTTGTTCTGCCTCTTATATTGGGCACATTTGTAGGCATTCTTGCCGCAATCATGGGCGTGGGCGGCGGGTTTATCATGGTTCCCGTGATGGTTTACCTGCTGCGCATGCCCATGCATGTGGTGGTGGGCACCAGCTTGTTTCAAATCTTGTTCACCTGCATCAATGTCACGATTATGCAGGCGTCCAGCAACCATACCGTGGATTTTATCCTGGCTTTGATCTTGCTCCTGGGATCAACCATCGGCGCCCAGTTCGGCGCCAAAATCAGCAAGAAACTGGCCGGGGACCAGTTGAAGATTCTCCTGGCCATCCTGGTTCTGCTGGTGATGGTCAAAATGCTGTTCAGCCTTTTACTTCCCCCGGACGTTCTGCTGGTTTATAAAGGAGGGCATTAAGGTGGTTAAACGATATACACTCATCATTATCGCGGCGGTTGTCGCAGCCCTGCTGTTTCTGCCTGTCACCTCCTCAGCCGCGCAATCAACAGATATTCACATAGAACCCAATCTGCTTGCCATCTCCGCCACATATAACGGCGGCGAGGTAACCGTTTCAGGAGAGATTCCCGCGGATACGGAAGTCGTGATCCGGCTGACCGGGGAACAGCAGGACACCCATCTATTAAAAAAAAGCCGGGTATTCGGGATATTATGGATGAACACCGGAATGATCACCTTCCATGACGTTCCAAAAGCCTACATGATTTACCTGCCTGCCGGCATCACCGAATCCGATCTGTCACAAGGTCCTTTGCTGCAAAACCTTGGGATCGGCTTTGACGCATTGAAAAAGAAGATTGTTCTCTCCCCGGTGGAAGAGGATAAGGATTTCCAATTTCAGGAGTTCATCAAGCTCAAATCCAAAGAAGGCCTTTACAGTATCTCTGAGAATGCGATTTCCTGTAAGAACACCCAAAATCAGATGAAGACGTTTACATGCGCCATGAAAATTCCATCATCCATGCCACAGGGGGAGTTCACGGTCACCACATTTATCATGAAGGGCGATCAAGCGATTGAAGCAGGTACGCAGCAACTCAGAATCAAAGAGACCGGCCTTCCGGCCATGATCAGCGTCCTTGCTTTTAATCATGGTGCGCTTTATGGTATTTTGGCGACATTGATCGCGCTGGGTGCGGGGCTGATGACCGGGATTATTTTTAAAGGGGGAAAGGGAGGACATTAACTTAAATATCATGAAACGTTCTTCCAAAATTTCTCGATTACTGAACACGGCTGCGGCCCGCATGGGCTTTCGGAAGCTCGCAGGAAAGCAGGTGTCGTTTACCCTGGTTTTTGAAACGTTTCAAAAGACGCTGACCTTAAACAACCGGATATTGGCCTTAATCGCCGAAATGGGCGACAAATTGAGCGGTGATTACGTGTTTGACAATCACTATATTGAGTCCGCATGCACGGAAGCCGAGGGACTGGTTCAGGAACTGATCGTAAATCTGAATACCCTGTCGTCTCAGAAATACCTTGGCCTGTTTGAGGTATTTCAGCGGATTGCAAGTGAGATCAACGAAGAACTGGCGGGTCGTCCGGTGATTCCGAATACAGATGCGGTGATGCCTTATTCCATGATCACCCGGGATTTTGAAAATGTCGTGGGCGCTAAAAACGCCAATTTATGCGAAATTAAAAATATACTCGGACTCGCGATTCCGGAAGGTTTCGCCATCACTTCCCAGGCGTTTGATTCGTATATGTCGCACAATCAACTCCGGGAAAAAATCAACACCATCACCAGCGCGTGGCAAAACGAAGAAATTCCGGTGAATCAGGCTTCCAAAGAAATCCAGGCTTTCGTTGCCGGCGGCGAAATGCCCGGCCCGCTCAAAAAAGCCATCTCCCAAGCCGTTGAGCGCCTCGCCCGTGACACCGGGAAGCCTATCCCTTTTTTGGCGATTCGCAGCAGCGCCTGGGGGGAAGACAGCCGGCACAGTTTCGCCGGACAATATTTGAGCCTTTTAAATGAACCCCCGGAAAACCTCATGAACGGCTATAAAAAAGTCCTGGTCAGCGCCTATCCCCCGTCAGCAATGGAATACCGGCGGCAAAGAGGTTTTTCAGAAAGCGAAGTCGTCATGGCGGTGGGTTGCCAATGCATGATATCCCCCAGGGTAAGCGGGGTATTGTATACATTTGATCCCCAGGCGCCCGAGCGGGACGTGATGCTGGTGACGTCGGCATGGGGATTGGGCGCGCCCATTGTTGACGGACGCATGGCCGCGGATCAGTTTGATGTCAACCGGCGGTTCCCGCATGAATCAGCAGTTGTGAAGATCGCCGACAAACCCGGGAAGCTCATTCTGCGGCAAGGTGGCGGCACCGAATTATCCCCTGTGCCGGAAGAAGATTGCACAGCAGCAAGTCTCACCCCAAAACAGCTCAAGCTTCTGGCCCAAACCGGACTCATGATCGAAAGGCATTTTAAAACACCCTCGGATATTGAATTTGCATTCAATCAAAATGAAACGCTGATTATTTTAT
>PCSG01000010.1:14044-17349 GCA_002772195.1 Desulfobacterales bacterium CG23_combo_of_CG06-09_8_20_14_all_51_8
CGCATCACGGTGGATCGGTCCTTGATGGTCAGACAACTGCCCGCCGTTCTGGAGCGTCACAAGATCCTGTTCAGTAAAAAAGGGAGCATCGTTCAAAGCGGCATCGCTATCGGCAAGGTTTTTATGGTTTACCGGGATGAAGACCTGGAGGGTTTTCCGCCCGGCGCCATACTGGTTGCCAAATACACCTCGCCGCGATTTGCCAAAGTGATTCGAAAAGTCTCCGGCATTATTACAGATGTCGGATCGGCAACCGGTCACATGGCCACCATTGCCCGGGAGTTCCGGGTGCCGACCATCGTCAATACGGAAATTGCGACCCAGGCCCTGAAAGCCATGCAGGAAATCACCCTGGACGCCGAAGAAAACATCATCTATGACGGCATCATCAGCGAACTCCGCAATTATCAGCTTTCGGAAGAACCCATTGAAGAAACAAGCGAATACCGGCTCCTTCGCCGGATTTTAAAAAAAATTGCACCGCTCAACCTGATGGACCCGTCGGCCAGCAATTTTGTTCCTACTGGTTGCCGGACGTTTCATGACATCACACGTTTTGTTCATGAAAAGGCCGTGGAAGAACTGATCAATCAGCAATATTACCATCACCATGGCCCCAAAGCCGTTTCCGGAAAACTGAAACTGTCCGTTCCGCTGGATCTGGTGCTGATTGACATCAATGATGGACTTGTGCCTGACGTCGAATCCGCTGTTATTTTGCCCGAGCAGATCGTTTCTATTCCCATGCGGGCGTTTCTGGATGGACTGGTGATGCCCGGGGCCTGGAATACCGAACCCATGTCCGTGGATCTGGGCAGTTTCATGTCCAGCATGACCCGGACATTTTCCGCCGGTTTTGACACCCCGCAAGATATCGGCCAGAACCTGGCTGTTATCTCAAAACCCTTTGCCTATATCAGTCTGCGGCTGGGGTACCATTTTAATATGATTGATGCCTATATTAATGACAATCCCAACGATAACTATGTTTATTTCCGATTCATGGGAGGCGTGACGGATTCGACCAAACGATCCCGAAGGGCGCAATTTCTGGCGGATGTCCTCTCCAAAAATGATTTTCGCGTCGAAGTTCAGGGCGACCTTGTGGCCGCCCGGATTAAAAAACTGATGCCGGCCAGAATGACGCAAAAGCTTTATCTCATAGGCGTTCTGGTCGCCTTTTCCCGTCAACTGGATGTGCAAATGCTAAGCGACCAGCACATTGCGCTTTATGCGGAAAATTTTAACCGATTGATCGCTTCTAATCTCAACCTAAATCAAAATAAGGGGAGCCATTATGAACACTAATCAACCGATCCGGATTCTGGTTCTGGACGACGAACCGATTGTGTGCAAAAGATTGCAGCCAGTGCTGGAAAAAAAAGGGTATGTGGTGGAATCATTTTATGAAAGCGAAACCGCCCTGAAACGGTTTATTGAAACCCCGTTTGATATTGTCATTACCGATTTGAAAATGAACGGGCTGAACGGGATGCAATTTTTAACCGAGGTAAAACAACATTCCCCGGCAACAGAAGTCATCGTTATCACAGGGTTTGCCACCATGGAAACCGCCAAGGAATCTTTTCGCAATGGGGTGTTTGATTTTCTGGCCAAACCCTTCAAACTGGGCGAGATTCAGGAAGTGATCGAGAAAGCGGAAATCAAACTAAGGCAGAACCGCGGGGAATAAGCCCTCTGGGTTGACGCGCGGTCTATTTTACCACTGACGAAGGCTTTTGCGGGGACCACGGCTGACAATGCACATGAAAATCAATAAGCGAGGTGGATTAATATGATAAAAGCCCTCATTCCTATTGATAAGGACCTGGGGTCAAGTATCGCGATTCGATATGCGGGGGATCTTTCTGACCGGATTCATATGAGCCTGTATGACGTTCACGTCGTCGATTCAACGAAGGCCGGGGTCGCGCCAGGCTCCGGATGGGTCCGGAAAACATGGGAAAATGCGCTGACCGAATCCGAACGCGAGGAGATCCGGCAATTTCTGGAAATGGAAAAAGTCAGCCGGCCCCTGCTCAAAACTCCCAAAATGCTGTTTGGCAACCGGACGGAAAAACTGCTGGAAGAATTAATCGACGGTCAGTACGATCTGTTTCTGGAAGGGGCGGTTCCCAGTTTTAATCCGCTTGATTTTTATACGCTGATCCATTCCCGTTTGTATCGGCAGATGACCTGTCCCGTTCTGGTGGTTAAAAACCTGGTTCCGCCGGAGAAAGCTGCCCTCCTGGTGACGGAAGAAACGGATTGCGGGCGATTTTCCACCTGCTTGTCGAAAATATTTGAAAATGCAAAGATCAATCTGGATCTTATCGTCGTGAAATTCCTAAAATTCGGAGGCATGATCCAACACGAAAAGAAATCTTTTAACGATCGTCTGGAAAATGCCGAGAAAATCTTTTGTGAAAATGGGGTAATCCCCGATTCACATCAAATTATTGAAGGCACGCCCCAGAAAGTAAGCGAATTTCTAAGAAAATATGGTCTGGTTGCTTCCTCTCTGATGAAAAAACAGCAAAAAAGCGACCCATTGATGGAGCTGCTTGGCCGCATGGCGTCGCCGATTTTGATCTGCTGGGACTAAAGTGATATGAATTCAAGAATTTAATGGAAAGGAGCATGTGATGAGAATCTTGGTTGCGGTGGATCAAAATCCATACAGCGAGCGTGTGATCCGCCTGGTGGCGGCTTTGGCCAAAAATACCTGGGCGCATGTAACGCTTCTGGGAATCGCCTCGGATACGCAGGACTTCGGGGAGTCTCAGTCCGTTGGCGCGCTTCATGATCTGGCAGCCGCTCTGGACGGATACCGAAGGCAATTCCTCGGTTTTTTTCCGGATGCGGATTCCCCTTATGGGCGCATTGGGGCTGGATACCGGCTGGTTCAGGAAAAAAAAGATATTTTTAATCTGGAGTATCCGGAACAAAACGAACGCAAGGATCTGAAGGTACGTATTCGGACGGGCAATGCCGGCAAGGAGATACTGGCGGAATCCGTTCAAACCGAAGCGGATTTAATCGTGATCGGATGTGATTCTAAAAAACGCTGTCAATGGCCGGATGATGCTGATGTGCCGGGGAAAATCGTTAAAAACGCAAACTGTTCGGTGTTTGTCGTCAAGGAAGAAAAAAAACCACGAATGATTGACTGCTGCCTGGATCATGATACTGTCAGTCAAGCGTCTATTGAATTAATCAACCAACTGGTGACGCTCTACCAGGTGGAACTGGAAATCATTGGACTGGCGGATGATAAAGGTCTCAGTGCGGATGTGGACAGGCGC
>PCSG01000066.1:0-872 GCA_002772195.1 Desulfobacterales bacterium CG23_combo_of_CG06-09_8_20_14_all_51_8
GCATCCAGAACATATTGGAATTGCTGGATTCCGGCTTTCGCCGGAATGACAATAAGTTGTTTTTTTGACTTTTTACGAGACCATCAAAGATGAAAGTTCAAAGGTGTCAGTGGTCAGTAAAGAATGATTAATCCTATTTTAAAACCCGAGTATTCTCCCGCCCTGATACACGATAAACGCCATGCCCCAGGCCACGCCGGTGGTATAGGCAAGGTTGAGAAAAGTCCATTTCACGGACCCGGTTTCCCGGGTGATGGCGCCGACGGTGGCCAGACACGGCACATAGAGCAGCACGAATATCATCATGGACAGGGCCGACAGGGACGTCATGCCGGATTTTGCCAGCGCTTTCTGCAGAGCGTCGGATTCCGCGTCCCCGTCAGCGGCATAAAGGACCCCCATGGTGCTGACCACGATTTCCTTGGCCACAAACCCGGTGAGCAGAGCCACGCTCCCCCGCCAGTCAATGCCGATGGGTTCAAACAGCGGTTCAATGGCTTTTCCGATGCGGCCGATATAGGATTTTCCCGCATGCTCCGCTCGCCGGGCCGCTTCGACACTCCGGAGCAGGCCTTTCTGCTCTGCGGCCAGCCGAGTTGACTTCTCCGGGTCAGATCCCGCCATCTTTTCCGCATAAGTGCTCTGAATCGCGGCGAGACGGGCGTCATAATCCACATCGTATGAAATGTTCCGGGGAAAGCTGGACAGTACCCAGATCACCACGGAACCCATCAGGATAATCCCGCCCATTTTTTTCAAGAACATTTTGCCCCGGTCCCACATGTGGATCAGGAGATTTTTCAGCATGGGGATCCGGTAGGGCGGCAGTTCCATGACAAAGGGCGCATCTTCGCCTTTCAGGAGTGCGGAGC
>PCSG01000066.1:954-6288 GCA_002772195.1 Desulfobacterales bacterium CG23_combo_of_CG06-09_8_20_14_all_51_8
TGATAAGAATCGTCAGAATCCGGTCCTTTCTGCTCTCCAGGGACCGGGTGGCGATAATGGCCGGCACATTGCAGCCGAATCCCATGAGCATGGGGATAAAGGATTTGCCGTGAAGGCCGATGAGATGCATGATCTTGTCCATGAGAAACGCGGCCCTGGCCATGTAGCCGGTGTCTTCAAACAGGGCGATGCAGAAAAACAGGAGCAGAATATTCGGCAGAAAAACGATGATGCTGCCAACGCCGGCGATAATTCCGTCGACGATCAGATCTTTTAGCAGGCTGTCCGGCAGGACCCGCACAAAAAAGGCGGAAACCAGCCCGACCCCCCCGTCAATCCATTCCATGGGATAGGCCCCGAGGGTGAAGGTGACCTGAAACATGGCCCAGATGAAAAAGATAAACACCGGGAACCCCAGAAACCGGTTGGTCAGCACCAGATCAATGTTGCGAGAGATATCCACCCGCTGGCGGGTGGACCCGGACATGACTTCCTTGATAATGCCGGCGATAAACCCGTAGCGCTCGTCGGTCATGACGATTTCCGGATCATCATCCATGCGGCCGGCCAGACGGCCCCGCAGTTCCTCAGCTTTATCCAGGATGTCCCGACTCTGGGGTCCGATTTTTTCCTGGATTCTCTCCTTGATAATCCGGTCGTCTTCGAGAAGTTTAATGGATGTCCAGCGGAGATTATAGGAAAAGGCAATATCCGTCCGGGGCCGGATGAAATCCCGGAGTTCGCCGATAGCGGCTTCAATATCCTTGCTGTACCGGACTTTTCGTTCCTCCGGGATGGCAAGGGGGGAATCGGCAAGTGCCAGGGCGGTTTTCAGCAGATCATCCAGCCCTTCATTTTTATTGCCAACGGTAAACACCACCGGCACCCCGAGCAGCGCGGAGAGTTTTTGGGCATCGATTTTGAGTCCCCGGGATTTGGCGACATCGGCCATGTTGAGGGCGAAAATCACCTTGCAGTCCAGTTCCCGAAGCTGGTTGGCCAGGTAGAGATTGCGCTCCAGATTGGAGGCGTCGATAATATCAATGACCACGTCGGGATTTTCATCCAGGATGAAATTCCGGGCCACGATTTCCTCGATGGAATACGGCGTCAGGCTGTAGGTGCCGGGCAGGTCAATGATTTTGAAATCCTGCCCGAATCTGTGGATGTCCCCTTCTTTTTTCTCCACCGTCACGCCGGGCCAGTTGCCGACTTTCTGGCGGGTGCCGGTCAGATTATTGAATATGGTGGTTTTCCCGGAATTCGGATTACCCGCCAGAGCGATTCTCAATTGACGCTTTTCCATTTTTTCCCCGGGCCGGTTTACACCGCCTCCACATCGATTTCCGCCGCTTCCCTGACCCTCAAGGACACGTGGCATCCCCGCACCACCAGTTCCAAGGGATCTTTTAAGGGAGCATATTTTTCAATATATATTTCCGAGCCTTTGGTAAGGCCCATTTCGAGAATCCGGCGCCGGAGCCTCGCTTCGCCCCGAATCCGCAAAATCCTTCCAGTCTGGCCTTCCCGCATTTCATCGAGCCGCATATATCCCATCCCGTCAGATCTTCTCCTCTTCATCGGCCGGCCCCACGATGATTTTCTGAGACATGCCCCGCCCCAGCACATAGCGCTGATAATCTGCGGCCACCACCAGTTGGCCCTGACCGTTGTTGGTTATCACTTCCAGGATGTCGCCGATGCGCAGGCCCATGCTGAGCAGGCGCATCCTGGCCTGACTGCCGCCCACCAGATCCTTGATAATCACCCGCTCCCCCTGCCGGGCCGACATCAGCGGCATGATTTTTTCCCGGGATTTCATACAGTCCGAACAGAGACCGTAAATCTCCATCCAGTGCTGGAGCATATGAAACCCGAATCCCGCCACCACCCGGGCCTGGAGCTGTTCAAGCGGATCATTTTTAAATTCAAGAATTTTGCCGCATTTGGTGCAGATCATGTGATCATGATGCTGGCCCAGATGACGGTGTTCATAATGAACGATGCCATTATCAAACCGGTTTTTCTGGGCAAACCCGAAGCGGAACATGAGCTCCAGGGTTTCTTCGACAAATTCATGAGGGAAATCAATGTTGCGGTCTTTTAAAATAGAAACTAGTTCATGGCTGGTCACATGCTTTTCGGTTTGCAGAAAAACTTCCAGAATCCGGAACCGGTCGTGAAACCGGTCGATTTGTTCCTGTTTGAAAAGGGTCTCAAACTGCTGCCGCTCGTGGGAATGAATCTCTCGCATTTTTTTTATCTTCAGCCTGTCGGTTAAATGATTCAAAAGCATAGATAATACAGGAATTGCACCATGTCAATAAAAGCAAAGGCATTTTGGGGATTGCGTGGGGCATGAGGCTCGGGGATCATTGATAATCAGAAAATGATTCCCCCCAGACAGACCGGGAATTTCTCTCGGCGGCAACTCTTGCAGAATCGGACGCCTGGGGGAATGGGCTAAAAAACTTTCCCGCTGCCGTCTTTAAACCGGCATAGCGACGTATAAGGGATAATTTCAGACAATAATAAGAAGCGACCAGGTAATTAGAACCGCACGCGCCAGGCCGCTCCAGACTGAAACCGCCGGCTGCTTCGGCGCCCGGACGTTCAACACCGAATCGCCTTCCCCCGGTAACGATTCCTGTCAACCGGAGAATCCGAAGACTTGAGGGCGTCCCCCTTAGTGATGAGACATTCTTTGATGGGTCAGTTACTTCTATCTTGACATAATACCTTGTGAGTCATATAGTGAGTCAAAAAGATTTAAGAGGTGAATCATGCAGCAAATAACGATAAGGGGCATCGCTCCTGAAATTGAACAAAAAATCCGGCAAATCGCCAGGTCTAACCGCCAATCAATCAATCAGGTGCTCAAGGAAATCATTCATAAGGAATTTAAAAAACAGGAACGTAAACCCAAGGCAGCGTCTTTAAAGGAATTGGCAGGCGGTTGGAGTAAAAAAGAAGCCGCTGATTTTAACCTGTCCATCAAATCCTGTGAACAGATCGATGAGGACATGTGGCGATGAAACTGCTTTTGGACACCAGCGCCTATGTCGGGTTTAAATTAGGACATGCTGAAATTGTTGATTATCTTGCAATGGCAGACGCGATATTGATATCTCCCATTGTATCCGGAGAGCTGATGTTCGGATTCCGGAATGGATCGCGCCTTGATCAAAACATGTTGGAATTCCATCAGTTCCTTTCTCACGAGGCGGTTGATACAATCCAGATTACCGATGTTACGGCTGATAGATACTCCAGAATTGCCGCTCTTCTGAGACGAACGGGAACTCCGATTCCCACAAATGACATATGGATTGCCGCGCAAACAATGGAAACCGGCGCTGAACTTGTCACAATGGACCAGCATTTTGAAAAAATTTCGGGTCTGATTTTCCGCCTTTTTCAATAAACCGCGCGGTATCAGCATGCTTGAAAAACCCTATATAATGGAGCTATGGTCCTAACCGGTTTCGCCATACCCCCCCGGATTCATGGACTGCCATTGCCAGGCGTCCGCGCACATCTCATCGATCCCCCGCCGGGCCGTCCAGCAGAGTTCCCTTCCCGCCAGAGAAGGATTCGCATAGCACGTGGCGACATCCCCCGGACGACGGCCCACAATTTTATAAGGAATTGGTTTACCGGACGCCCGTTTAAACGCGGCCACCATTTCAAGCACGCTGAATCCTTTGCCCGTGCCCAGATTGTATGTGACGAGCCCAGAATTGGTTGCCAGTTTTTCCAACGCTTTTAAATGGCCTTCGGCCAGATCCATCACATGAATATAATCGCGCACGCCCGTGCCGTCCGGCGTATCATAATCATCGCCATACACATTCAATTCCGAAAGCCTGCCCACCGCCACCCGGGCGATGTAAGGCATCAGATTATTGGGAATGTCCGACGGATCTTCTCCAATCCGTCCGCTCGGATGGGCTCCCACGGGATTGAAGTAGCGCAGCAGCGCGATATTCCAAGACAGGTCTGAATGATGCAAATCGGTCAATATTTCTTCAATAAACAATTTGGAACGGCCATAAGGATTAAACGGCCGGACCGGCGCGGTTTCATCCGCCGGAACGACTTCCGGATCGCCGTATACCGTGGCCGACGAGCTGAATACCAGGTTTTTTACACCATGGGCGGCCATGACACTGCACAGGGATAGCGTTCCATTAATATTATTGCCATAATAATCTAGAGGCCGGGCCACCGATTCCGCCACACTTTTCAACCCGGCGAAATGGATCACGGCGTTAATGGCATTATTTCTGAAAATCGCATCCATGCCGGGGGTATTTCTCAAATCTTCCTGATAAAAAATGACTTTCTTGCCGGTGATCGCTTCAACCCGTTTTATGGCCTCAAACTTGCTGTTGCACAAATTATCCACAACAATGACATGATGCTCCTTCTCCAAAAGAACGACGCAGGTATGGCTGCCGATATAACCCGCGCCGCCGGTGAGTAAAATATTCATGATCTGTGTCTGCCTCCGTCATGTTTTTTCGCGGAATCTGAATGGTCTTGAGTCATATTTTCTTTTCAGCCGGGGGTTTAGCGCGGGGCAGATTCAACGCATGAAAACCAGCTTGAATATCACAGATCAAAGGGGGTCAGACTCTCAAACCCCTCTTCGGTAATAACAAAGGTCTGCTCAAACTGGGCGGAGAGTTTCCGATCCGCGGTAATGGCCGTCCATTGGTCGTCGGCCACGAAGAGATCAGCCGTCCCCAAATTGATCATCGGCTCCACCGTAAACACCATTCCCGGCACCAGAACGATCCCGTCGCCTTTTTTCCCGTAATGGGGCACATGGGGGGCTTCATGAAAATCAAGCCCTACCCCGTGGCCCACGAACTCCCTCACCACGGAACAGCCCTCCCTTTCCGCATAGGACTGAATGGCCCATCCAATATCGCCGATGGTATTGCCGGGAACCAGCATGGTCATCGCGGCTTTCAGGCTCTCGGCCGCCACCCGCACGATTTTGCGGGCATCCGGCCCCGGGGCGCCGACAAAATAGGTTTTGCTGGCGTCCGCGTAATAGTTCTTAAAGATGAGCGTGATATCCACATTGATGATATCGCCGTCCGCCAGGGCCTGTTCGCCCGGGATCCCGTGACAGATCACCTCATTGATTGACGTGCAGATACTTTTGGGAAATCCCCGGTAATTCAGGGGCGCGGGAATGGCGTTATGCTTGACGGCGAATTCATGGGCAATGGTATTGAGGGTTTCCGTGGTGACGCCCACCTTTAAATTTTCTTCCATCAGATCAAGGGTCTGTATCACAAGACGCCCGGCCGAACGGATACC
>PCSG01000099.1 GCA_002772195.1 Desulfobacterales bacterium CG23_combo_of_CG06-09_8_20_14_all_51_8
AGAAATTTTCAAAGAGCAGGAAAAAATTTCTAAAATTTTTTGCCCGGCCGAGAAAAAATCCGGGGTTTTCTGTCAGGCACTAATTAGGTATGCTGTTTCCCGAATAAATCCGCCCATGGAATTCCCAAAAATCGAATGCCCATTTTCATGACACCCGGTCATGAAACCGGCCCTGGGACCATACATAAAAACCGATGGCTGCAGCGGTGGCGGCGTTTAACGACTCCACTTCCCTCCGGATAGGGATGGAAAGGGCGCGGTCCCTGAACTTGTCGGGAAGCCCCGGCCCTTCAATGCCCGGCAGAAATGCAACCGTTTCCGGAAATGCGAATTCGCCGATGGGCGCGCCGTCTCCGGAAAGAGCAACGATGGGCAGATTCTCGGAAAGCGTCTGAATCGAGGGGCCTTCCCACAAATCCGCAAAAAGCACGGCCCCGCCGGATGCCCGAACGGATTTCGGGTGAAACGGATGGGCGCTTTCAGAAAGTAAAATGATATGGTCCAGGCCGAAGGCCACGGCGGAGCGGATGACGGCCCCGACATTTTCCGGGTCCTGAAAGGGAACAAGCACGCTGGCGCCTTCCGGCAAGCCGCCTGCGGGGTCCCACAATCGCATGGGCGGCGTCTCCATCAGCACCAGGGGGCTGTTGGTGCCGATAACATCCAGGATTTTAAATAGTGGCGGGGCTAGCTGATACCATTTCATTTGTCCCGGCGCGCCCTCAGGCGGGGGCTTCTGGCCGGGCGCGGAAATCCAGGTCTTGCACCGTTCCGGAAACCGGTCCAGGGCTTCGGCCACCTGCTTTTCCCCGGAAATCAGGGCTGTTTGACTTTTTTTGATTCCCCGTCCGGTCAGTAATTTCTTCAGGTCCTTAAAAACCGCATTCTGTTCGCTTTCTATTTCCGTAAAAAAATGGCTTTGCATGGCTGCATTCCTTTGTTCCCGCAGGGGCGTATCCGTTCGTTCAAACACCACCAGCCGCCGGTCGTGGTTTGTTCCGGGAATCTGGTAGTCTTTGGCCCACTTCAACCGGAACGAACCCCCCAATTTATCAGCAGCAGCGTCAATTTCCGCGTCACATCCCGGCCCTTTCATGAACACGGCCAGACCGTCTTTTGCAAGACATCCGGTGATGCGCACAAGAGTTGCGGAAATAGCCTCCACAGCCCGGGTGATCACTGCGTTTACCGGTGTTTCAAACCGGGAGGTGATGGATTTCCCCACAACGGTAATGTTTTCAAGTTTTAAGTCATGGATCGTGACTTCCAGAAATTCCACCCGTTTGCCCCGGCTTTCCGCCAGAATCATCTCAAGATCCGGAAACGCAATTTTCAGGGGAATACCCGGCATGCCCGGGCCGGTGCCGAGATCCAGAAGGGGCGAGGGCAACTCCATCATTTGCCCCGGAAGAATCGAATCCACGTAGAGTTTTTCCACCATATTGCGGAAATTGTGAATCCGGGTCAGGTTCAATTCAGGATTGGACTGACGCAGCAAATTATGGTATGCCCAAAGCTGGTCGAGCTGATGTCGGGCAAGCACAATCCCGCAATCCCGAAGAATGGCGTCCATATCGGAAATCTGATATTTTCCCTGGGAACGTTGGGTTTTCATTTTTTGATCACCCCACCTGACACCTTATTAACCGTTTTCAAAAAAAATGACCTCACCTTCTTTCCCCCCATATTTCAATATCCCCCAATGGCCGGTCTTTTATTCGGACAACCATCTGCTGGCCCTTTATAAACCAGCCGGCCTCCTGATTCAAGGAGATCATACCGGAGACGTGACATTAATGGATCTGGCCCGGCAATGGATTAAACTTCATTATCAGAAACCCGGCCAGGTGTTTCTCGGGCTGGTGCACCGGCTGGACCGGCCCGTGGCCGGGGTCGTGCTTTTCGCCCGGACATCCAAGGCCGCCGGACGCATCAGCGAACAGTTCCGCAGTGGACGCACGGAAAAACAGTATGTCGCGGTTCTGGAAGGCGTGCTTCCGGAAAAACAGGGCCGCCTGATTCATCACCTGGAGCGCCGGGGCAGTTCCGGAAAAATTGTGGACCAGTCCACGGATACGAGCCGGGAAGCCAGACTGAATTTCCAGGTGCTGGATACATTCCAGTCCAGAAGCCTGGTGGAAATAAGTCTTGAAACCGGCCGGCACCATCAGATCCGGCTTCAGTTCGCCCATCTCGGCTGCCCTGTTGTCGGGGACCTGCGCTACGGCGCGTCAAAGCCCATGCCCGAACGCCAGATCGCCCTTTTCGCCCGCACACTTTCCGTGTTCCATCCCACAAGGGGCGACCTTCTTTCCTTCGCCTGCCCGTTTCCCAAAGGCTGGCCCTGGCCGAAGATGGAAGATGACGAAAATGCGCCGTTCTGGAACTGGAACGATGTTCGTTCACAACTTATCATCGAAAAATTTTAAATTTAACCTTTAATTTTAACCACAGAGATCAGGAGAGCACAGAGAAAAATTTTTCATGAGTTTTCTCTGTGATCTCTGTGGCCTCCGTGGTGAAAAAATATTCTACTGAACACATCTCCCGCCGTCAGCTCCAGCCATCGTTTCTGAAGGGCGACATCACTAAAACTGATCCATATCAACTCATCGGCCCGGCCAGCCATGCGGTTTTGCCATTCCATGGTTTCCCTGTCCGCGATGGGTGCGTCAATCAGCACGCCGTCAAATTCGGACAATGCTTCCATATCGGAGACTTCCGGCAAAAAGGGGTTTTCCCACCAAAACACACGACGGCGCATCTCCCCTTCGAAAGAAATATCCATCCGTTGGGTCACAAACGTAAACAGCACGCTGCGGTTGCCGCCGCCCCGATACTGATAGGTGTTGCAGGCATCCAGGTATCCGGGACGAAAAAGATTCACGGCCCGCAAAAACCGGACGATATTCGGGGACAGGTCCTGGCCCAGAAAAATCACCTCAAACGGCGTATGGGGATTTTCGCCGGTAAGGATTTCAAGGATTTTGCAAATATACCCGGAATCATCCAGCCCGGGGCCGATTAAAATCTGATAGGGAGATGTAAGGCGGCCGGCAGCCTCCATGATTCCATCAAGGGGACGGCGGGCATTCAGCACAAGGGTTTTAATATAGGAGTGGCCGTTTATCCTCACCCGGACATCCGGGTTTTCGGGTTCCAAAACACCCTTTTGCCGGAAGGCGATGTCCAGATAGGGCTCAGGAAATAAGGAAATGTCAAACAGGTTTTCCGCCTCCGCAAAGGAAACATAGATGTCCTCTTCGGAGTAGCTGGGCGTGCGGTGAATCAGATAGGGGGGGGATTGATCATAGCAGAGACCCAATTCCCTGATTTTTGCCCGAAAATCAGTCCCCGGCAACACGGACAGGGGAAACACCTGGAAGCAATACGACCATGCTCTTCGCGGCACAGCCGGATATCATCAATAAAAGACCAAAACAGATAAGTGCGGTTATTGCTTTCTTCATATTCGCCTCATTGGTTTGGATTGCCTGATAAATTAATAAGAGAGTGAAAAGTTCCCGATTGCAGGCAGAAAGAGTATGGATTAACTGCCTTCCACCTTTATTAAAGTTGCGGGGTGCCCATATCCCGTCCCTATCAAAACCATATCGGCTTTGGAAGGCCTTGGCAAGATTTTAAGAACAGATTTTAAGACAGATTTAAACCAGATCGAAGGGGAAAAGAAGTTCGTCGCGGATCGATCAGCGGGCAAATATTTTTTATCACTGGCTCAAAAGGCAATTATTTATATCGAAAATTCGGGGCATGGAAGGATAATGTCCTCATTCAAACTGAAGGTTGCGCGGAAGTTTTCAATTAAATTGGATAAAATTAACGTTAAAGGTAATTTCTCTTGATCCGTCCGGTTAAAATGTTTAAAAAAAAGATGAAATGACCCTTTCGGGGCTTTTGTTAAGGCCTTTGATCTGATTTTTTAAAATAAATGAGTTATGGACGGAGAAAATTATGGAGCTGACAATTAATAAAGCCAAAACCCTGAAACCCCTGCCGAATGATGCGGACCTGACATTCGGGACCCTCTTCACGGATCATATGTTCAATATGGATTATGATCCGGAAAACGGGTGGCACAATCCGCGCATTGAACCCTATCAACCCATTGTGATGCCGCCGTCGACCATGGTGCTGCATTATGGCCAGTCGATTTTCGAGGGGTTGAAAGCCTTTAAGACATCCTCTGGGAAAATCCAGCTCTTCCGGCCCCGGGAGAATTTCAAGCGGTTTAACCGGTCCGGCCACAAGCTGTGCATGCCGCCTTTGGATGAGGAATTCGCCCTGAAAGCCCTGAAGGAACTTTTAAAGGTGGACCGGCGCTGGGTGCCGTCTCTGCCGGGAACGTCCCTGTATATCCGGCCCACCATCATCGCCATGGACCCTTACGTCGGCGTGCGGGCTTCCCATACCTACCGGTTTTTCATCATCCTGTCCCCGGTGGGGGCTTATTATAAAGAAGGGTTCAATCCCGTGAAAATCTGGGTGACGGATAAATACGTCCGGGCCGTGCGCGGCGGCATGGGGGAAGTCAAGACCGCCGGCAATTACGCGGCCAGCCTGTATGCCGGGGAAGAGGCCCATCGCATGGGCTATACCCAGGTGCTGTGGCTGGACGGGGTTGAGTTGAAATACATCGAGGAAGTGGGGTCCATGAACATCTTTTTCGTCATTGACGGGGAAGTGGTCACCCCGGCCCTGAGCGGCAGCATTCTGGCCGGCATCACCCGGGACACGGTGATCCGGCTCGCGAAAAAATGGGGCGTGCCCATGTCGGAGCGGCGCATCAGCATTGACGAGCTCATCAATGCCCATGAATCCGGAAAACTTGAGGAAGTGTTCGGAGCCGGCACGGCGGCGGTCATTTCTCCGGTGGGAGAGGTGATCTACAAAGACAAGCATATGGCGATCGGCGACGGGTCGGTGGGGAAATGGTCCGGGAAGTTTTTCAAGGCCATCACTGATATTCAGTACGGCCTTGCCCAGGACACGGAAGGGTGGATCATGCCCCTGGAATGAAAAAGCCGTGAGGTGCGGAGATTCTGCTTGAAGAAATCGGATGAGGGAGTATACTCATCACTAACAGGCGAGCGTTGTTGGTTTTTTTTCCAGGCAGGCCCGGAGACATCCGGGCCTGCTTTTTTTGTTTTTCATAGACGGTTGATGATGGATGCCATAAAACCTGCGCCAAATCCATTGTCGATGTTCACCACCGCAATATTGGAACTGCAACTGTTGAGCATGGAGAACAGCGCGGTGAGACCGCCGAAACTGCTGCCATAGCCGACGCTGGTGGGTACAGCGATCACCGGCCGGTCCACGAGCCCCGCCACTATGCTGGGCAGGGCGCCTTCCATGCCGGCCACCACGACCAGCACGGCGGCGGCTTCAATCTTCTCCTTATACCGGAACAAACGGTGAATGCCCGCAACACCCACATCAAAAATCGTCTCCACGCGGTTTCCCATGGCGGTTGCGGTGAGCGCGGCTTCTTT
>PCSG01000109.1 GCA_002772195.1 Desulfobacterales bacterium CG23_combo_of_CG06-09_8_20_14_all_51_8
AATATTGAGAGCTATTTGCCCCTCCATTCCTTACTCTGGCGCGCGGCAACACAACCCCTCTGGAATGGGTTAGCATGGCTTGTAGATTTATTAATTAGGGTAAAACTTCGGCAAATGGAGGTAAAGAAATGAAGTTCATACAAAAGCTAAAAACCGCTATACAAGTTTTTAGAGAAGATGCTCCTGATCTAAAAATTCAATCAACAGCGCGCGGTGATTACATTTCCGCTCAATATGGTATCACGCCCTACAACCCGGATGCGTTATTGTCGAAAAAAACGTATACTATAATAGACGAAATGAGGCAAGATGACCAAGTGCGGTCGGTAATGACACTCAAAAAATTTGCCCGCATTTCTCCTGGTTGGCAAATTCAACCGGCAAGTTCGACAAAAGGTGATATTGACGCGGCGGAATTTTGCAAGTGGAACCTTGAAACCCTTGCGGGTACGTTTAACAAACACTTATTTCAACTGATGTCGGCGCTTGACTATGGCTTCAGCATTACTGAAAAGAACTGGAGCATTTCAAAGGGGTCAGCTTATGAGGGCAAGATAATTTTGTCGAGTTTAAAAACAAGAGACCCTCAATATTTTACCTTTTACCAAGATATCCATGGAAATCTTGAAGAAGATGGCATCGCGCAAGAGCAGGCGAATGGTCAGATTCAGCGAATGCCGGTTGACAAATTCATTTTGTATACATACCAGGAGGAATTTGATAATCTTTACGGTCGTTCTGATTACCGGGCGTTCTACCGCGAATGGTGGATAAAATCAGTTATTCTCAAGTTTTATGCGATGTGGCTAGAACGCTTTCCATTTCCGCCAACAATCGGTTGGTATCCCCCTGGCACATCAGATAAAGATATTGATGCTTTTGAAGATGTACTGGAGCATCTGCAAACCGGTACAATTGCTACTTTGCCAATGGGAATGACTTTAGACCAGTTGGAAATCCCAGCCTCGGCGTCAGATGCATACAAAATTGCAATAGACATGATGAACAAGGGCATCACGCGCGGCGCACTTGTCCCTGATTTACTGGGATATACTGAAAGCGGCTCGCGTGGGAGTTATGCACTTGGGAAGAAACACTTCGATGTGTTCATTTGGATTTTGGAGGATTTAGGCTCAAGTATTAGTGCGCTTATTACAGAGCAACTTCTAACCCAACTCGTCCAATACAACTTCGAGGCCCAGGTACCAACTTTTCAACTGATTTCTCCCGAAGAAGATCCCGAGGTGAAGGCAAAAATTCTCAAGATCCTTTTAGATGGCGGGGTTGTCGACCCTTCAGAAGAGTGGGTCAGGGATTATTTGAATGTCCCCCAGAAAAATCAACCGTACATCAGAAAGTTTGGGGAAGAAAGCGAGCTTCTGAATACGCAACCGCGACAATTGACTGAATACGAAAAGGCGACCAGGATTGATTACTCCGAAACAAGATTTTTTCTCGAGAAATGGATATCGGATATTTCAGGAAAAGTTTCTGATAGTTTATTCAGGAATCTGGCCCAAATGATTCCCCGGATTAAAGAATACTTTCAGAATAAAGATTACAGAAGCATCCGGAATTTATACCTTGACACAAAAGAGGTAGAAACGGAAATAGAAAACCAGTTCGCTGAGGTTTATCTGTTGGCAATGACAACTGGGGTCTCGGAACTGGAAAATTCGCTAAATCAACAACTTACTTTTCAAGAATCTTTTGCGCCAACACCTTCTGAAAGATTGAAGCAATTTGTTGGTAGGGTCCCTATTACCAAAACCGAATGGCTCAAACTAGTCTCTGGTTTCAAATCGAAGGCATTTACGGTTGCGGGATTTATCGAGAGAGACATCGTAGGCGAAATCCAGCGGCTGGTTTATCGAGCTATCGATGAGGACTGGTTTATTACCGATTTGGTGAAGGCAATAGAACAGGCGCAGATTAAGTACACCGGAAAGGCATGGGAGTTGCCGCCGGGGACACCGATGGCGGAGTATCATACCAAATTGGTATTCAGAAATGCAATAAGTGATATATACAACGGTGCTCGTCGCGACTTGTATTTTAATCCAGACGTGTCTGACTATGTGCCCGCGCTTCAGTATAGCGCGATTATGGACGAGCGGACACGACGTACGCATCAAGAGATGGACGGAAGAATATATCTCAAGTCCGATCCGATTTGGCAAGAATGGTTTCCCCCGAATGGCCACAACTGCAGATGTACCGTAATCCCAGTAACGGCAAACTTGAATTATGTGGTTTCTCCGCCGGTGCCGGCGGGGGTGAAACCAGACGCAGGATTTAGCAAGGGGACGTTGGTATGAGTACTGACAGACAAACAATATCGAAATATGTTCCACAAGACCGCTTCGGTCAGTGGTGTACTCACAACCGACCGCGATGGCGAAGGGGATGTTTATATGATTAAAGTGTTGCTATTTGTTGGAAATCCTAATTTTTACCAACTTAAAAAACAAGGGGATGTTTATACCAAAATAAAGAAACGCGTTTTGAAAACAAGCGACCTTCCTCTGGAATTAATTGAGGGGGATACTATTGAATGTGAACCTGGCGAAATGGTTTTGGTTGAAACTGATTCGGGGAAATTTCTTGTATTACCAGATAGCATTCTAACAATCAGTGGCGGAAACGATTATTTGTATTATCGGCAAGGCGAATTAATTAAGAAACTTTTCACTGTTTAACCACGTACTAAGGAGGGATAGAGGGGATGGAGACAAGTTATTTAAAGACAAAAAATTTTCTATCATACATGAAATTTGAGAACGTGCCGAGTCTTTTGGAGCCGTCGGGAGATTATGTCATAGTCACCTGGATGTATGATGAAAAAGGAAATCGTGTTACTGATATGAAGGAGGCTGTTTCAGGAGTGCAAAAACATTTTCGTTGGGATGGAACGTGTATTCGCACCTGCGATATGTTTTTGCAATTTAATCAATGTCCTATATAGATAAGAAATGTCCCATTTGTGGATACGCGTATCGTGGCTGGCATAATACGGTTTGCTGCTCTCGTCCCGCATGTAGGCGGTTATGGCGAAAACAAAACTGGCATTTGCAGTCACCACCGCGAGTAAAACATTGTCGGAAATGCGGTACGATAATTCCCAAAGGGAAACATCTATGTGCGAACTGCAAAAAACCGACTTTTTACATCTGCACTCTTTGCATGAAAAAATTTGAAAAGCGAGCTGAGGGGCAACTTTTTTGTAAAGCCTGTTGGGAAAAAATAGCTACTAAAAAAGAAATTAATAAACGCCTATCTGACCTTCGGAAGTACGAGCTGTTGATAAACAATTATGAAAAGATGATGGAAGCTGAGTGCAAGATGAATACGGAATTAAGGGAAGAAAACGTAAACTTAAAAAAAGCATTGGAGGCAGTAAATGAGAAATTTAACGCAACAACTTCCACAAGAATTGATAGCCTCTATTCGAAAAAGCACGCAATGCAAAAATCCGATAATCTTAGAAATCGCGGGTGATATGGAAAACATATTTTCTTTTTGGCTCAACTTGCAAGGGCGAAATACAAACTGGAGTTATGCTGCCCTTGATGAGGAAACAGCACGAAAATTCAATATCTCGGCACGCACTGTAAGGAGAATCAGGAAAAAGATGTCCAATGTTGTCCGATTAACAACTTGACAAAATTGGTTTTTTAGAGTATTCTATTGAATTACGAAGCTCGTAATTCGTATGTCATGGAAGTGATATATAATATATGCCGTATGACAAAATAGAGGATGTTCCGCCACAATTTCGCTCATTAGCGTCCCAACCCGGCGGAAAAGATAAAATAGACTTAACATTAGAGCAAGCGAATGAGATTGCTCGGATGTTTGACGGATTAAAAGGTACAGAAGGAATAGACAGCCCGGCGGCGATAGCTATAACAAATTTCCGAAGGATGTATAAAGTTGAAAATGGGAAATGGGTGAAGCGAAGCGAAAATGAAAAAATGGCGGAGTTTGACGAAATAAATGTTGCAAAAGAGATGACCAGTGTTGCAACAAAAGAGATGACCGATGTAACTGAAAATGTTGTAACCGAAAAAATGGCTGAGGTATTTGAAATTAAAAACCTCCCATTTTTCAAAACAGGAACTTACAATGGAAAAACTTATTCTGAAAGCGACCTGGATCGAATAGTAACGAATTTTTACTCATTGCGCGAAATAGTAAAGCCAGTATTGAAATTGGGCCATGGGGCTCAGGGCTTTCTCAGGCGTGAAGGGTTGCCGGCGATAGGATGGGTAGAAGGCCTCAAAAAAAAGGGGCAAGTACTATACGTTGATATTAAGAACATTCCAAAGAGGATTTATGAGTTGCTAAAAAGCAAGGCCTACTGGAGACCGTCAGCAGAGATCTATGAGGATTATCAGACGGAACTCTACGAGGATTTTCGGGATGAAAAAGGGCAAAAATATGGATTGACTCTGAGCGCGATTGCCCTTTTGGGTGCTGATATACCAGCGGTAAAATCATTGCCGGACATCGAAGCACTGTTCAATAGCGAGGCTTTTACTTCAATAATTGCTTGCTATAATGAAAATTGCGATCGAAATAAAGGGGGTTTGATTATGGCTACTGAACAAACACAAACAGCAGTGCAGCAAACTGAACAAACACAAACAGCAGAGCAGCAAATTGCAGCATTGCAAGCTGAATTGAAGGCAAAGGCGGACTTAGTAGCAAAATTAGAGGCGGATGCCGCAAAAGCAAAAGAGCATCAGCGAGTTGAGGACATCAAATCAACGATTGCTAAGTATAAAGAAAGTGGTAAAGTGCTCCCGGTTCAAGAGGTGGCATTGTCAACTTTGTTGCATTCCTTTGATGACACAAAGGTTTTTAAATATAGCGACAATGGAACTTCGCAAGACTTAAAACAATCAGAATTGCTTTTCAAGGTACTCGATGCATTGCCGGATATCGTGCAATTTGCAGAACTTTCTCAACAACGAGGAAAGCAAGATACGAAGGGAAAAGAGGCACAATACCGCGATTTATTCATGAGTGAAAGTGACGGAACTCTTGCCCTCGATGGTATTGATGTTGCTGAACTTGCCGATAAGATTATGGCAGAGCGCAAGATTAGTTATACCGAAGCCCTCGTAGTAGCTTCGGAACAGTTGGAAAAATGACTTTCGTAATTAGTACGTCGTAATTCGAAAGTACCTGCGATGTAGTCTGTTAACTTATTCAGATGATGTATCGCTTATACGGAAAGGAGGGGTTGAAAAATGGCAGGTCCCATGTCGGTTCTCGACGTAACATATAAAGCAGGCGAAGATCTCTCAAGTTCACAATATCGTGTCGTAGTAACTGGCACAAG
>PCSG01000065.1:0-3005 GCA_002772195.1 Desulfobacterales bacterium CG23_combo_of_CG06-09_8_20_14_all_51_8
CAGTGAATATGAGGGTCAATGTGAGCAAGTGGAGCATGGAAGGGGCGCTTAACGTCAGCAAGGTTCGCCTCGCTTATTACTACAACGGGTTTGATGCATAAGAATGTTGCAGGTGCGTGTCGTAAAATAGAATTGATCCCCTGGTGGCTTATAATCTCCTTCCAGGGAGCGCCCGGGACGGCAGTTATCCACGCCTTCCCTCCGCTATGCTCTGCAGGGGCTGCTCCGGGATGGCGCGGATAACCGCAGCCACCTCCAATCGTTGAGAAGTTTAGCCCTTTTTTGCTTTTCGACGGAGGGGGCAAATTTTTTCGTTGACATTCAAAAAAAGATGATGTATGGGAGTAGGGAAAGCGAAGCGTAATGTTCATAAATGGAGCGCATTATTCCAGGTCTCTATTTGACAACGCTACCAAGTGTTTAAGTTGTTGCCTCACTCAACCAACTCAACATAAAATAAAAAAGGAGGTTTTTGTATGGCAGGCATAGTGTCGTATGGGGGATACATCCCTCGGTATCGGTTAAACAGGATGCTCATTGTGCAGAACATGGCCTGGTATTTTCCTGTTATCATGGCAGTTGCCCAGGGCGAGAAGGCAGTTGCAAACTGGGACGAGGATGCAGTGAGCATGGCAGTTGCTGCAGCATATGACTGCATGAGCGGCAAAGACAGAAAAAAACTTGATGGCGTTTATCTTGCATCCACCACGCTGCCCTTTGATGACAGGCTCAATGCAGGGGTTATTGCTGCTGCACTCAACATACCTGAGGCCGGTGCAATGAATGCAGATTTTGCTTCTTGCTTAAAAAGCTGCACCACTGCAGCAGTTTCCGCATTAGATGCAATCAATGCAGAAAAAGCAAACAACGTGCTCGTTGTTGCCTCTGACCAGCGAAGAACAAAGATGGCAACCATGCTGGAGATGTTCTATGGAGACGGCGCAGCAGCCCTTCTCTTTGGAAAAGACAATGTGATTGCAGAGTTCAAGGGCAGCTATTCGGTGAGTTGCGATTTTGTGGATCACTACAGAGGCTCTGGCAAAGAATTTGACTATACGTGGGAAGAGCGATGGATGAGAGATGAAGGCTATGGTAAGATTATCCCGCAGGCAATTGCCGGTTTTTTGAAAAAAACCGGAATGGCTATCACGGATTTTGCTAAAGTAATATATCCATGCTATTTCACAGGAACCCATAGAGATATTGCAAAAAAACTCGGCATTGACCCTTCAAGGGTGCAGGACAACATGCATGCGATTTGCGGTGATACAGGCACTGCGCATCCCTTTGTGATGCTGGCTGCTGCGCTTGAAGATGCAAAGCCAGGAGACAAGCTGCTGGTTGCAAGCTTTGGGCAGGGCTGTGATGTACTGGCGTTCGAGGTCACAGACAAAATCAAATCTTTCAAAGGCCCGAAAGGCATCAAAGCATCTCTGGCAAACAAGGTGGATCTCAACAACTACCAGAAATTCACCAAGTTCAGAGATTTGATTGTTGCTGACCTGGGCATCAGGGGTGAGGCAACAATTAACACCTCTCTCACCACCCTGTGGAGGCACAGGAAGATGATCTTTGGCCTTGTTGGAGGCAAGTGCAAAAAATGCGGGACCCCGCATTTCCCGCCAAGCATCATCTGCGTAAATCCTGATTGCGGTGCTGTGAATGAGTTTGAAGATTATGAATTTGTCGGAAAGCAGGGAAAGATCCTCATGTTTACAGGCGACATGCTCGCTGCATCAGTGGATCCGCCCGCAGTATATGGCTTGGTGGGCTTTGATGGCGGCGGTAGAACTTTGCTTGACTTTACCGACTGCGATCTGAATCAGGTCAAGGTCGGCATGCAAGTAAAACTGTCTTTTAGAAAAAGATGTACAGACAAAACGCGCGGCTTTACCGGATATTTCTGGAAAGCCATTCCACAGATAGAAGGAGGCAAATAATGGCGAGCGGAATAAGAGATAAAGTTGCAATACTCGGCATGGGCTGCTCCAAGTTTGGAGAGCGCTGGAATGACGGGCCAGAGGCTTTGATGGTAGAAGCATTCCAGGAATGCATCGCTGATGCAGGGATAGACAAAAAACAGATCCAGGCAGCATGGCTTGCCACCTGCTTTGATGAAGTTGGAGTGGGGAAAAGCGCGCTTCCGGCATCAATGACCCTTCGTCTTTCCAATATCGCAGTGACGCGCGTGGAAAATTTCTGTGCAAGCGGAACCGAGGCTTTCAGAGGCGCAGTTTATGCAGTTGCATCAGGAGCGTATGACATCGCTCTTGCGATAGGCGTGGAGAAACTCAAGGATATCGGATACGGTGGACTTCCCGAATTCGGCAGCACAATGGGTTTATTGAATAGTCTCTGGTTTGCAAATATGACAGCACCTGGCGGTTTTGCCATGCTGGCAAGCGGCTATGCAGCAAAATACGGGCTTGATATGCAACTGGTGAAAAAAGCCATGGCCCACGTGTCAGTAAAAAGCCATGCAAACGGTGTACTCAATCCAAAGGCTCACTTGAGAAAAGCAGTAACAGAAGAACAGGTCCTGGCTGCTCCCATGATCGCATATCCTTTGGGTCTTTTTGACTGCTGTGGAGTGAGCGATGGTAGTGCATGCGCAATTGTCACCACACCTGAGATTGCAAAATCCCTTGGTAAGAAAAACATCATCTCGGTAAAGGCGCTTCAGCTCTCGCTGAGCAATGGAACAGAGATCGCATATGACTGGGATGGTGCTCACTTCGTCACTACATCAAAGGCAAGCACTGAAGCATATAAAGAAGCAGGGATCAAGGATCCCAGAAAAGAGATCAGCATGATGGAAGTGCACGACTGCTTCTCCATTACCGAACTCGTAACCATGGAAGATCTGCACATCTCAGAAAGAGGGAAAGCGCCAGAAGATATCCTAAACGGATTCTATGACCGTGACGGCAAAGTCCCTTGCCAGGTAGACGGAGGGCTTAAATGCTTTGGCCATCCAATCGGCGCATCTGGCCTGCGCATGCTCT
>PCSG01000065.1:3015-5428 GCA_002772195.1 Desulfobacterales bacterium CG23_combo_of_CG06-09_8_20_14_all_51_8
TCTTCAGCTTCAGGGAAAGGCAGGCGACAGGCAGATCAAAAATCCGCGTTTTGGGCTCACGCACAATCTCGGCGGATTCCCAATGATGAACGTGTGCAGTATCGCCATTGTCGGAAATTATGGTGATTAATAATTATAACTTTAAAAGGATGTAAGCATGGCTGACAAGTCAAAGGAAGGAAAAGAATTCCCTTCCATGGTATGGGATGTTGAGCGCGGCAAGATCAGGGAGCTTGTGCGTGCGATCGGCGATTTTGATCCTCTCTGGGTCGATAAGGAAGTCGCCAAAAAGGAAGGGTATAAGGATTGCCCTGCACCGCCGACATTCTACACTGTTCCCATGATGTGGTGCGGATCAATGCCGCAGGTAATCACTGAGCTTAAGATCAACTTTGCAATGATCCTGCATGGCGAAGAAGAGTACGAGTATTATCAGGAAATCTATCCTGGTGATCTGATCGCTGGCACGCCAAAGGTTACGAGGATCGAGGAAAAGACAAGCAAGTCAGGCCGGAAGATGGATATGGTCACGGTGGAGATCAACTACACGAATCAGCGGGGTGAAAAAGTTGCCAAAGCCAGATCCACCCTTGTGGAAAGAAAGTAGGGAGGCGCATATGGCAAAACAAATCTATTTTGAAGATATCAATATAGGCGATGCAATGCCGGCCTTGGTAAAAGGCCCTGTGCAGAAACTCCAGCATGTTATGTATGCAGGGGCTTCTGGTGATTTTAACCCGCTGCACACTGATGACGACTTTGCCAAGGCAGTTGGCATGGACGGCGTGATTGCACACGGAATGTTAATCATGGGCTTTGTGGGTCAGGCAATCACAAACTGGATACCTAAAAAATGTTTGAAGAAATTAGGGATAAGATTTGCCGGAATGACTAAGCCTGGCAACACCATTACAGTTTCCGGCAAAGTCATTGACAAGAAGCCTGGCCTCATCATCTGCGAGGTAACAGCCATGGATGAAAAAGGCGATGTCAAGATCACAGGACAATTTGAGGCAGCATTGCCGAGCAAAGGTTAAAGGTAGAAGGTTTAAGGTTTAGGAATTAAGAATTAAAAAAAGGAGGATATATGGCAAAGATAGACTTTACAGGAAGGGTGGCAATAGTTACAGGCGCAGGAACAGGTTTGGGAAGGCTGCATGCAATGGAGCTTGCAAAAAGAGGGGCAAAGCTGGTCATCAATGACCTTGGAGGCACGCGGGATGGCGTTGGATCAGGCGATGCTGCTGCAAACAAAGTAGTGGACGAGATCAAAGCCATGGGCTGCCAGGCTGTTCCCAACTATGACAATGTTGCAACAGTAAGAGGCGGGGGAGGGATTGTAAAGAGCGCAATCGATGCATTCGGTAAGGTGGATATACTTGTAAACAATGCAGGAATCCTGCGAGACAAGACATTCAACAAAATGGAAGAAGAGAACTGGGATGCAGTGGTCGGCGTACATTTAAGGGGCGCATACTGCGTGACACGGCCTGCATTTAAAAAAATGAAGGAACAGGGATATGGCAGGATTGTTATGACCACATCAGGTGCAGGGCTGTTCGGAAACTTTGGGCAGAGCAACTATGCTGCTGCAAAGATGGGTCTCATCGGACTTACCAATGTAATAAAGCTCGAAGGCGCAAAATACAATATCAAGGTCAATGTGCTTGCTCCGGTTGCAGCATCACGTCTCACTGAAGACGTTCTGTCGCCACAGTTCTTTGAAAAGCTGAAACCAGACTTTGTCACTCCAATGGTTCTCTACATGTGTTCCGAGCAGTGCCAGGATTCAGGCATGATCATCAACGCTGCGCTCGGCTATTTCAGCAGATCCGCAGTAGTCACTGGCCCAGGGGCAAAACTCTCTGACGGCAAAAAAATCCCCACACCTGAAGAGATCATGGATAGCTGGGCAAAGATTACCAGCCTGGAAAACCCAAAATACTTTAATCAGATGAACGAGATGTTCGGAGAACTCGGAACTCTGCTTGCATAGCAAAAAGGGCGGCGCTAAGCCGCCCTTTTTTATTTCAACAAGATAAAGTCCACCTCATCCTTTTCAGGATCAAACAAGGCACATCCTCTATACTCAACTGCGCCTACTGTAATGATATAAACAACTTTTTAGGCGGATTGACCAAGTACGGATATCAGAATTGCGTCGTCACTTCCAATTTCATTTCCAGGATTGACGCAGGCAAGTGCAATGGGTGCGGAAAATGCGTTAAAGTATGTCCGGTAAATGCCCTGAGTCTGGTTTCTGCAAATGATCCCAAGAACAAGAAAAAGAAAAAGTGTCAGCTAAATACCGACATATGCGTGGGTTGCGGAGTATGCATAGCCAAATGTTCCGTCAAGGCAATGGAGATGATACCCCGGAGTAGCAAGGTCCTTCACCCGGAATCTCTCTTTG
>PCSG01000393.1:0-508 GCA_002772195.1 Desulfobacterales bacterium CG23_combo_of_CG06-09_8_20_14_all_51_8
TGGCAGCAAGACTTTCTCCCAGTCCGCTGCCGGTCATGATACCGACCGATGCCGGGCAGCCGATCCGGGGCTTTAAATAGTCAACCGCCGCAACCACCTTTTCCTTAAATGTCTGCATATCTTTATCAATTGCGAAAGTATGTGGCCGAACATTGCAACCGGCTGGCGTTACATAATGCTGAAAACGGATTGGCTTGCCAGCGACCAGAAATAGGAAGGGAATACGCCCATCATAAGAACAGCGATGGTTGTCGCAGCGAGCGCGACCACGATCGCCGGGGAAGGTGTTGACAGGGTGAAAGCACGCTCAGATGGCTGAGGTTGAAAATACATGACAACGATAACGCGAAGATAGTAGTAAATAGAAACCACACTGTTGACGCCGGCGATAATAACGAGCCATACATAACCGGATTTTAATGCCTCGGTAAAAATATAAAATTTTCCCATAAATCCGCCGGTCGGGGGAATCCCGGCCAGGGAGAACAGAAATACAGACATAACAGCG
>PCSG01000393.1:528-2050 GCA_002772195.1 Desulfobacterales bacterium CG23_combo_of_CG06-09_8_20_14_all_51_8
ACCAATACCGGCGAAATCAGAGATTTCCGTATAGGCTTCGCCTTTTTTACCCAGGAGCGTCACGACGGCAAATGCGCCGATATTCATGAATGCGTAGGCCATGAGATAAAACAGCATCCCGGACTGGGCGACTTCTGTTCCGGCGACAAATCCCACCAGAATATACCCGGCATGGGCGATGCTGGAATAGGCCAGCATCCTTTTGATATTGTCCTGGGAAAGGGCGATGATATTGCCGGCGGTCATGGTCGCAACAGCCGCCACCCACATAATCGGAATCCAGCTCTCCTGCATAGCGGCAAGCGGCACCAGGATGACCCGGATCAGCGCAGCAAAAGCCGCCGCCTTGACGCCGGTGGCCATGAACCCCGTGATGGATGTGGGAGCCCCTTCATAGGTATCCGGGGTCCACATGTGAAACGGCACCATGGATATTTTAAATCCAAACCCAACCGTCATTAACACCAGGCCCGCAATTAAAAAATGAACGTGAAGGACTTCCGGATGGGCTTTGATAAAACCGGCGATTTTGACAATGTCCAATGTCCCGGTGGCGCCATAAATAAAGGCGAACCCATACAGCAGAAATGCGGAACCAAATGCGCCCAGCAGAAAATATTTCAGGGCCGCTTCTCCTGATTTAAGCTGCGACTTGTGAAATCCGGATAATGCATAGATGGGAATGGACATGGTCTCAAGCGCCACAAACAAAAGGATCAGATTGCCGCTGCACGCCATAAATATCATTCCCACGCCGGCAAACAAAATCAGCGCGTAATATTCGCCGGAATTCAATTTTTCGAAAAAATTCTCATAGCTTAATGAAACAAGAATGGTTAAAATAATAATAAAACAGATGAGCAACGTGAGAAAAAATGAAAAGCGGTCCGTCATGACCATTCCGCTGAATGAAGAAGCGGGCCATTGCGATTTCATGCTGGTGAAACAAAGACTGGCGATCGCAAGAACAGCGCCCAAAAGGGATAATATACCGGCAATGCGCGGCTTGACCCCATTTTTAAAAGCACCGGCGATCAGTACAACCAGACCTGTCGCAACAAGAATTATCTGCGGCAAAACAGCCGTAAAGTTCATTGCCGATAACGCAAACGGTAGCCTTTCCATTCCATTCCTCCAGACTAAAAAACCATACGCCAGAAGATTAGCGTAATATTATAAAAGGTTATAAATTTTCTGGCCGGGCGGTTCCGCTTTTATTGTTCGTTGCGAAACCTGTTTTTTGAGCGATGGCGGCAACCGGCGGTTTGCTGTTTTCGGCAATGGACTGTTCCAGTTTATAATGATACTGTTCAATGAAATAATTGACCGAAGCGTCCATTTTGCGCAGGAACAAGTTGGGGAATATCCCCATGACAAATATGAGAATCATAATGGGAATCATGGTCATGATTTCCCTTGCGTTTAAGTCCGCCATCTTCTGGTTGGCTTCACTCGTCACCGGCCCGAACATGACTTTTTGATACATCCACAGCATATAGGTGGCCCCTAAAATCATTCCGGA
>PCSG01000393.1:2141-4540 GCA_002772195.1 Desulfobacterales bacterium CG23_combo_of_CG06-09_8_20_14_all_51_8
ACTGAGGCAAGGGTGGCAATCATCAAAAATGTGGCGAATACGGGCATGATTTTGGCCACGCCGCCGAAATCATCAATCAGCCGGGTATGCCGCCGTTCATAAATCATCCCTACGAGAAGAAAGAGGGCGCCGGTGTTTAAGCCGTGATTGAGCATCTGGTAAATGCCCCCCTCGATTCCCTGAATGTTCAGCGCAAACAATCCCAGCATTACATACCCGAGATGGCTGACGCTGGAGTAGGCGACCAGTTTTTTCATGTCCGGCTGCACCCAGGCCACCAGCGCGCCATAAATAATACCGGCGATGGCGAGAAAAGCGACCACCGGGAGAAACTGGTTGGAAGCATACGGGAAAAGCGGCATGGCAAATCTTAAAAAACCATAGGTGCCCATTTTCAGGAGAATGGCCGCCAGAATCACAGAGCCTGCGGTGGGGGCCTCCACATGGGCATCCGGCAACCAGGTGTGCAGCGGGAAAATCGGCACTTTAATGGCGAATGCCAGCATAAAGGCGGCGCAAAGCCAGAATTGCACGGATACGGGCAAATTCAGTTGGTACAGTTCCAGCAGATTAAAGGTGCCGGTCCCCGTGGTTTTATAGCTGTAATAATAGAGAAAAATAATGGCGACCAGCATGAAGATGCTGCCGGCCGCAGTATAGATGAAAAACTTGACCGCTGCGTAAATGCGGCGTTGCCCCCCCCATATGCCAATGAGAAGAAACATGGGGATGAGCATAAACTCCCAGAAAATATAAAAGACGACCAGATCCAGGGCGACAAATGTGCCGATCATGGCGGTTTCCAGAAAAAGCATGGATATTAAGAAATATTTTGTTTTTTCCTTGATATACGTCCATGAACAGAGCACGCATATCGGGACAAAAAAAGTGGTCAGCAGCACCAGCCAAAGGCTGATGCCGTCCAGTCCAATATGATAATTGAGCGAAAAGCTTTTCACCCACGGTATAAATTCCACAAACTGCATTTCAGCCGTGGCGTCGTTAAAATTCGTCAGGAGCAAAAGCGATATCAAAAATTCAATGACGGAAGCCGACAGGGCGAACTTCCGGAAAAATTCATCATTTTTGCCGTTTCTGTCTCTGATAAACATCAGCAGAAATGCGGACACTAAAGGGAAAAAAATGATGATGCTGAGGATCGGATAATGAAGCTGGTTCATATATTCACTCCTGGAATATATTCAAAGTGAGTCAATATTAATTTTAAAATCAAGTGCTTTTAACCATTTTTAAATTTTTAACCAATATAGATGTAATATGCGACCAGGATGAATGCCCCCACCAGAAAGGATACCGCGTACCGCTGCACGTAGCCGGTTTGTGAAAATTTTGCGATATCGCCGCATTTCATGAAAAACCGGGCGGTTCCATTGACGAGCCCATCAATGACCACCACGTCGATGCCTTTCCAGAGAAACATGCTAAACCCATGCAGGGGACGAATCACCATTTTTTCATAGAGTTCATCGATATACCATTTGTTCAGCAGCAGCCGGTAAGAGAAAGGGCTTTTCGCCGCAATGGCTTCCGGCAGCGTCCTTTTTCGCATATACATCAAATATGCGAGCAGGATGCCGCAGAATACGATAAAAACCGTCAGCATCATGAGCGCATATTCAGTGGAAAAAGAGTGATGGATGGCCCCCTCGGAAACTTCATGGAGGATATTGGTTTCACCCGCGGCCTGAAGCAGCTTTCCCTCCCCCATGCCCATGACCGGCGCGAGGAAATGCTCGACATGGTTGCTTCCCTTCAGCGCCTCCGGCACACCGATGAACCCGCCGACAATGGAAAGCACCGCCAGAATGACCAGCGGCACCGTCATGGTCTTGGGGGATTCATGAATATGCTTTTGCACATGTTCGGAAGCGCGGCATTCGTTGAAAAAAGTCATAAAAATCAAGCGAAACATATAAAAAGACGTCATGGCCGCAGCCAGAAGGCCAGCCAGCCACAGACCGATACCGCCCTGAGGGCTGCTGAAGGCTTGCCAGAGGATTTCGTCCTTGCTGAAAAACCCGGAAAACCCGGGAAAGCCAACGATGGCAAGGGTCCCGATGAGCATGGTGTAAAAGGTGACCGGCATTTTGTCTTTTAATCCACCCATATTCCGCATGTCCTGTTCACCGCTCATGGCATGGATCACACTTCCGGAGCACATGAAGAGAAGGGCCTTAAAAAACGAATGGGTCAATACATGAAAAAGGCCGGCGGAGAATGCGCCGACACCCAATGCCAAAAACATATAACCCAGTTGGCTGACCGTAGAATACGCCAGAACCTTTTTGATATCGTTCTGTGTCAAGGCGATGGTGGCGGCTAAAAAAGCGGTCATTGCGCCGACGACGGCCACCACCGACATCGCAAACGGCGACATG
>PCSG01000393.1:4610-4862 GCA_002772195.1 Desulfobacterales bacterium CG23_combo_of_CG06-09_8_20_14_all_51_8
CGGAAACGGGCGTCGGACCCGCCATGGCGTCCGGAAGCCAGATATATAATGGAATCTGGGCAGATTTGGCGGTGCATCCCATAAAAAACAGGAGACAGATGACAGTAATCAGGTTGGGCGACAGCAGGGAGGCATGGGTAAACACGTCGGAAAACCTTAAGGACCATACGCCATGCGACCCCAAATTGACCAGGAGTAAAAGGACGCCCACGGCAAAAAAGAAGTCGCCGATGCGGTTGGTGATAAACGCTT
>PCSG01000393.1:4896-5438 GCA_002772195.1 Desulfobacterales bacterium CG23_combo_of_CG06-09_8_20_14_all_51_8
CCAGTACGAGATGAGCAGGTAAGAACAGAGCCCCACCCCTTCCCAGCCCAGAAACATCAGCAAAAAATTGTCCGCCAGAATCAGGGTGATCATGGAAAACATAAACAGGTTTAAATAGGTAAAATACCGGTAATATCGCCCTTCGTCATGCCACATGTACCCGATGGAATAAATATGAATCAGAAAGCCCACCCCCGTGACAAACAGGCACATGAACATGGACAGGGGATCGATTTGATATCCCACACTCACTTCGAAAGTGCCGGAAGAAATCCATGTAAACCAGTTGAAATCATATAATCGCTTTTCCGGGGAAAGCCCCAGCAACTGGAAAAAAATAATCAGCGTCATCAGAAAAGACATTCCGACTGCGCCACAGGCTATCCAGTGCACCAGGCGTTTGCTTTTAGTCTCAATCGTCCGGCCAAAAAGGCCGTTCATCAAAACGCCGACAAGCGGAAATATCGGGATCAGCCATACGAGATCAAACATAATCATAACCCTCGATTTACCATTTCAGCAGATTAAATTTATCAATGTTG
>PCSG01000332.1:0-5419 GCA_002772195.1 Desulfobacterales bacterium CG23_combo_of_CG06-09_8_20_14_all_51_8
GAAGCGGACCGTCGGGTCACCGATGTGCTGCGCAAGCTCATGATTCCGTCGCCTGTGGGCCAGATGGTGCCCCTGACCACGCTGGCGAATATCCGCTTTGCGGGCAGCATCGGCGATATCAATCGCATCAATCATGAGCGCGTGGTGACCGTCCGGGCCAATGTGGATGAATCAAAGATCCCCGGGGCTGTGGCCAAGATTCAGGCCGAAGAATTGCTCCGGGATTTTATTCTGCCGCCGGGATATGACCTGAAATTCACCGGACAGAACGAACACGAGCAGGAATCCAGGGAATTTTTGACCAAAACCTTTGTCATCGCCGTTTTTCTGATTTTTCTGATCCTGGTGACGATGTTTAATTCCGTGGCCCAGCCGTTGATTATTATGACATCGGTGATTCTGTCCCTGGGGGGCGTCTATCTGGGGCTGGCGATCATGCGCTATCCCTTCGGCATCATCATGTGCGGGGTGGGGGTGATTTCCCTGGCCGGAGTGGTGGTGAACAACGCCATTGTATTGATCGATTATACGAACAAACTGCTGGACCGGGGACTGGAACTGAAAGAAGCCATTATTTCCGCCGGCGCCACCCGCCTGCGGCCGGTCATGCTCACCGCCGTCACCACGATTCTGGGGCTGGTGCCCATGGCCACCGGCGTTTCCATTGATTTTCGGAAAGTCTCGATTTCCCTGGTCAGCGAGACCTCCCAGTACTGGAAATCCATGTCCATTGTGGTGATTTTCGGCCTGATGCTGGCGACTCTGCTGACGTTGATTGTGGTGCCCACTCTCTACTCCCTGTTCGCGACAACACCGGAATTCGTAAAGACAAAATATGCGGTGATGAAAAAGTGGTACTGGCGGCCTTTTGAAAAGGTGAAACCTGAAAGTTGACAATTGACGTTAACGGGAATATTTTTAGCTTCAGGATTCGAAAATGCACCCAATAGATCTGAATGAGGCGGATTTCGAGCAGAAACGCCGCCACATAGAAACGCAGCTCGAAAAGCTCTATGCGGAAACAGACCAGGTCTGGGAAGATCCGGAAAAAGTCCGGAAGATTTTCCGGCGAGAGCGGGAAATCCGGGATTTTATCCAGGCGTTTAAAAGATAATACGTTTTTATGTTTTGATGGGAGAATTCAAGCATGTCGTCTGATAAAAGCCGGATGGATGAGATCCTGGCAGAGGCCCGGCGCAACCGGGAGCAGAAGGAAAAGTCGTATCGGGGACAGGCTCTCAAGCTGTTCCCGTGGATCTGCGCCCGGTGCGGCAGGGAATTTGAAGGAAAGCGGGTGCGGGAGCTGACCGTCCATCACAAGGACCATGACCATGACAACAACCCGCCGGACGGCAGCAACTGGGAGCTCTTATGTCTTTACTGCCATGACAATGAACACGCCCGCAATGAAGTCTCCCAGTGGTATGACAAGTCTTCGCCGGGCAAAGGGGAGGATGACGGCCCGGCCCTGAAACACAAGCCTTTTGAGGGTTTGGGCGCGCTGCTTGAAAAGATGAAGACGGAGGGCGATAAATAACCTTACCTGATTATTCACTTTAGTCCAGTGCTGACCAAAACGGATTCTATCCCCTCAGTCGGCTTTGGAAACCTGACCTACTTCAACCCAGCATACATGCAGGTTTTGAGATCCGCGAGGATTTCATCCACGGATTCATAGAACACATCCGATCCTAAAGTGAAATGGGCCAGGATATTGTTTAACCCGCGGGGGATATAAGGATAGAGTTTTTTTAAGTTCATGAACCGCCATTTATGAACAATGGAGAAATCCTCGGGCGTCACCCGGGAGATCAGGTCCTGGTAAAGCAGATTTTCGTTGGTCCCGTCCGTTTCCCTGAGGTTGTGAAACCCTTTCCCCAGGGCATACAGCAGAATATTGCCCAGCCCCATGATATCCAGACTGAAGGGATTTTCCACCGAGTCGAAATCATAGTCAAAATCAATCCACACATAGTTGCCGGTTTTCTCTTCGATGATGATATGATCATTTCGGATGTCGCCGTGGCGGAAACCATTGTGGTGCAGCAGCCGCAGGGATTCGAAAAGGACCAGCAGTTTTTCAAGGATGCCCGGCAGCACTTCCTTAAAATACGGATAATGCTCCATTTCCAGGGAATTGAGGTAGCGGTAGAAATTTTTTCCCTGCACAATGTCGAGCACCCGGACATTGTTGCCTTTTTCATCATAGCAGGCGAATCCGTGCATGAAATTGGGATGGTCCCCGACGAGTTCGAGAATGGCGCCTTCTTTTTCAGGGTTTCGGAAGCAGGGAATTTTGACTTTTCCCACTGTGGCTTCAAAGGATTCAAAAAATGACAGCTTGATGATTTTTCGCTCGCCGGTTTCGAGATCCGCAGCCTTTTTCACCCAGAATTTGGGTTCATCCAGGCCGAAGCGTTCTTCCCGTTCATGGCCTTTGATGAGATACCGCCAGCCGTCGATATGGAGAAAATCCCCGTAATCAATGGCGAAAAAATTGGTGGTGTCTTTAAAAATCCGTTCTTTCATGGATCCTTCCGCTCAGAGTTCTTCCGGGGTAAAGGCCACGACCCCGTCGATGGCTTCAATGCCCGCCATCAGCATGATCAGCCGGTCAAGGCCCAGGGCGTTTCCGGCGGCCGGCGGCATCCGGCGCAGATCATCCAGAAATTTTTCCGGCATAGGGGAGATATCCTGCCCCAGGTCCCGGCGCCGGGCCAGTTCTTCGGAAAACCGCCGCCGCTGCTCGTTCGGGTCCGTGAGTTCGGTAAAGCCGTTGCACAGCTCCAGGCCGGCAATATAGAGTTCAAAGCGCTGGGCAAGATCCGGCCGGTCCGGGCACGGGGCCGCCAGGGTGCAGGCCCCGGCTGGGTAATCATAGAGGAAAACCGGTTTGTCCGGTCCCAGGCGGGGTTCGATGTCAAAGGCGATGATTTCGTCAAACCGGTCGGCGGCCAGGGCCTCCGCAACGCTCATGGGCGCGAATTTTTCAAAAGCCTCGGTCACCGACAGCCGGTCCCAGGGCGGGGTGAAGTCGATGGAGCGGCCGTTGCGTTGGATGGCGGACTCTGCGGGAAGGGCCGCCAGAATGAATTGAAACAGTCCTTCGGTCTGGTCCATGAGATCAAAGTAGGTGGCTCCGGCCCCATACCATTCCAGCATGGTAAATTCCTCCAGATGCCGCCGTCCCCTTTCCTCCCGCCGAAAACACTTGCAGATCTGAAATATTTTCGGAAATCCGGCGGCAAGCAACCGTTTCATGCAAAGTTCCGGCGAGGTCTGAAGATACCAGGCCCCGCTGGTGTGGGCGGAGATAAAGGGTTCCGGTGCCGGTGCCGGGATTCTTAAAGGGGTTTCCACCTCAAGAAAACCGAGACCCGTGAAAAAATCACGAACGGCCTGGAGGATTTTCGACCGAAGGGCGAGGATGGGAATGATATGCTGCTGTCTGTCGATCAATGGATCTTTCCGGTGAAAGGTGATTCCGGCTATGGCTTTTTCCGCACCTGATAGGTGTCGTCGACCCGGTTCTGGAGCATGATCATATCATAGTTTGCTTCACCGGCCTCGTCATACCATTCAAATGCCTGCGCCTGACAGGCCGGGCAAGCCTTTCGGGGGACATGAACGGCCAGAATATGCCGGCCGGTATCGGCCACGGAATCGATTCGCAAGGCCCCGGCGCAGTCCTTGCAGATACGGATGGTTTCATTCTGGTGTTCGTAAAATCCGTCCGTGTCATACATGATGCTGCGCCGCCGCCGGTCGAATTGTTTGCCGCCGCGCATGCGCGACCGGATGAGTTCCCGGGCGTTCCAGTTGGACAGGACCGTGTGGCAGGTCCGTTCAATCACCTGGGTGATCTGGGCGGATTGGCGCAGTTTGTCGTGGTCATATCCCGGTTCCCGCACATGGCTGTAGTCCACGCCGGCCATGGCCAGAATGATGCCTAAGTTTACATAGGGCAGGGCTCCTTCGATGGAATAGCCGCCTTCGAGAACAGCGATATGGGGTTTGAGGAGCCGCGTCAGGTCTGCGTAGCCCTGGGCGGAAAAATGCATGTTGGTCAGCGGATCGGTGAAATGGTTGTCCTGACCCGCGGAATTGATGATAAGTTCCGGTTTGAATTCTTCGAGAATCGGGAGAACCAGCTCCCGGATCACATATAGAAATCCTTCCTCGGATGTGTAAGGCGGCAGGGGAACGTTTAATGTTGTGCCGGCGGCCATGGGCCCGCCCAGTTCTTCCGGAAATCCGGAACCCGGATACAGGGTCCGGCCGTCCTGGTGCAGGGAAACGAACAGGGTGTCCGGGTCATGCCAATAAATATCCTGGGTCCCGTCCCCGTGATGGCAGTCCGTATCAATGATGGCCACCCGGTCCACGCCGTAGGCGGCCCGGATATATTCGATCATGATGGCTTCATTGTTGACATTGCAGAAACCCCGTCCCCCGTGCACCACCCGCATGGCGTGATGCCCGGGCGGCCGGACCAGGGCAAAGCCGCGTTCAATCTTTTTTTTCATCACCGCGTCGGCGATGGTCTTGGCGCCGCCGGCGCTGATGAAATGGGACTGGGTCATCACGGATGCTTCGTCCGGCACGCAGAAATGGACCCTCTGGACATCTTTGATTTCCACTAGGTTGGCTTTGTATTCGACGATGCCGTCGATATCCAGGAGGCCTTCTTCAAATACCTGGTCCTGGGTGTAAAGGAGTCGCTCTTCCCGTTCCGGATGGGTGGGGCTGATGGCCCAGTCAAAGGCCGGAAAAAATATCAGGCCGGTTTTATGTTTTGCGGTGAGCATAGGGGGCTCCCAGGCAGCTTTGACTTTTTAAGGGTGCGGTTCCATGGCGGCGATTTTGTCGGTAATGGTCCGATAATTGCGGATCAGTCCGGGTTTTACCTGGAGCTTGACGCGGATATGCTTGCCGGTCAGGCGAAACCCGCGGACCATATTGAATTCCAGATTTTCCAGAATATCCAGATCCATATCCTCCGGGGTGGCGCCGTTTTGGATGGCCTTTTGCCGCAGCAGGTTATACCCTAAATCCAGCGCATCTTGTTTCGTGAAATCGGATTTTATGGATTGTGAAAACCCTTCTCCAGGGGCAATGGCCATGCCTTTCTGGGTGTCCGCGAACAGGGTGATTTCGCAGGTGGTCCGGGACAGGGCCGCACCGATGGCATTGGCCGCCGACCATTGAGGGACGGTGCGGACCGTAAATTCCGAAATCTGCTCCATATGTTCGGCGAAATAGGCGGCCGGTCCGCCCAGCACCATGATATGCCGGGGGTTTAACTGGTAGCCGGTCAGCACTTCCTTGATGGTGTAAACCGGCTTGCGGTTGAGGCGTTCAACCATTTCCCGGGCCTCGGTCAGAATGTCCTGGCAGGCCAGGTCAAAAATTTCAAAAG
>PCSG01000332.1:5433-9154 GCA_002772195.1 Desulfobacterales bacterium CG23_combo_of_CG06-09_8_20_14_all_51_8
AAAGACCCGCGATGGACCGGGATTTGTCTCCGACGGGCAGACCGGCCTTGTCCAGAACAAAGAGCGCGTCCGTGGGGGTGGGGGCGGGTCCGCCGAAAGCCATCGCCTTCCCCATGCGGTCCGGCCCGATTTTAAGGAGATCTCCTTCCATTCGGACCAGGCTGTCGCCGCCGATGCCGATGGAGTGGCTGTTTAAAGCCCGGATCAGAGTTTTGTAGGCTCCGATTTCAATACCCAGAGGGGCCAGCAGCGGCACCTGGTTGATCAGGACGGCCATATCGGTGGTGGTGCCGCCGATATCCATGACAAGGGTTTCACAATCCTTGGGAGCAAAGGCCACTGAGCCCATCACGCTGGCCGACGGCCCGGAAAGAATCGACTGGCCGGGGAAATCAATGGAGGCGTCAAAATGCATGGTGCCGCCGTCGGCTTTCAGAATATAGATGGGAATGGTGATCCCTTTCTGCCGAAGGCTTGATCGAACGGCTTCGAAGAAGTCTTTGTGAATGGGATAGACGGCGGCGTTTAAATAGGTGGTGGCGATGCGGCGGGGAAAGTTCAGGTGGCCGGAAATGCGGTGTCCCAGAAATACCTTGTCAAAATGCGGGGCCAGTATTTTTTCAATGGCCAGTTCGTGGTCCGGGTTTCGGACGCAGAACTTGCCGGTCACGCCCACATAACGGATTCCCATGGATTTGAGGCGGCGGGCGATATCTTCAATTTCAGACGGATCAACGGGCTGGATTTCCCTGCCGCTGTGATCAATGGAGCCGGAAACGATGAAATAGTGATCGCCAATGCGAAAAGCCTCGGGGTCAAGGCCGGGTCCGCCGCATACGATCATGCCGGCCGGGGAGAGTTTGTTACGGACAATGGCGTTGGTGGTGAGGGTGGTGCTGAGAACCGCGTGTTTGATTCGTTCAATGGGGATGTTTTCGGTGATCCGTTCAATGCCGGTCAATACGGTTTGAAAAAGGGCTGCGGTATCCGTCGGGACTTTGATCTGTCTTTCCAGGCCGTTTTCTCCGACAAGGACGATATCCGTGTGCGTTCCGCCGACATCCAGTCCAATGATCATGAGTTTTCCTTTATTAAAATCGCGGCTATTTTAAATAACTTAATCATTAACGAAAAACGTATGGATTGTCAATGGCCCTCTCAATCCGGAAATCGGTCCGGCAACAGATGATTTTATCATCAAGGCCAAACAGGTATTTTTAGATGATGGGGAAAATGATATCCTGACACCCTCGCAAAAACTCGGGGGGTATCTCCGAAATCGGATGGGTTTCAAATTTTTAGCCTTGATATTTTGAACAAACGTTATAGACTGCTCAATTATTTTAAGAAAGTTTTGGAATCACAACAGAGGATATGCTGATGAAATACTGGCGGCTTCCCCTGGACGCCGAAGGAATTCCGGTGGTTCGGGGAATCGTTCATATTATCAATGACCGCTGCAAGGGATGCGGGTATTGCATTGAATTCTGTCCCAGGGAAGTCCTGGCGTTTTCAAAAGAATTCAATAAAAAAGGGTATCACCCGCCAATGGTCGTTTCCGATGGCTGTCTCAACTGTCATTATTGCGAACAACTGTGCCCGGAATTCGCTATCTATTCGGAGGAAGCCGAGCCTGCCGCCGGGAAAGTTTTATAAAAATGACGATTACCTCCAGACCTTTAGCCTTCAGCCTTTAGTCTTCAGCCTAACTTAACATAGGAAAACGGATGGAACCAAAAGTTCTCACAGGGAAGCATTTTATCAACGGCGATGTCGCGTGCGCGGAAGGGGCTATTGCCGCGGGCTGCACTTTTTTCGGGGCCTATCCCATTACGCCGGCCACGGAAGTGGCGGAGCGTATGGCCGAACGGCTTCCGGATGTCGGTGGAACCTTTATTCAGATGGAAGATGAAATCGCGGCCATCACCTCCATTCTCGGGGCCGCCTGGACCGGGGCGAAAACCATGACCGCCACTTCCGGGCCGGGGTTTTCCCTCATGATGGAAACGGTGGGCCTGGCCGTGGTCACGGAAACCCCCTGCGTGGTGGTGAATGTTCAGCGGGGCGGACCCAGCACGGGACTTCCCACCATGGGGGCTCAGGCGGATATGATGCAGGCCCGGTGGGGCTCCCACGGGGATTATGAAATCATCGCCCTTTCTCCGTCATCGCCTCAGGAAATGTTTGATCTCACCATTCTCGCGTTTAATTTAAGCGAAAAATACCGGGTGCCCGTGTTCATCATGTCCGATGAAGTAGTGGGTCATATGAGCGAAAAAGTCGCCATCCCGGCGGCCTCAAAAATCCGCATGGTTTCCCGGATCCGGCCTGTCGGCCGCAAAGACAAGTTCAAACCCTATCTTCCCGGTAAAAACGGGGTCTCCCCCATGCCGGCCATCGGTGACGGGTTTAATGTGCATGTCACCGGCCTGACCCATGATGAGCAGGGCTACCCGGTCATGTCCGTGGACGCCCAGAAATCCATGATCACCCGTCTGCTCGATAAAATCCGTCGCAATCTGGACGATATCATCCGGACGGAGAGCTACCTCCTTTCGGATGCGGACATCGTGATCGTTTCCTACGGCGTGTCTGCCCGGACCAGTTATACGGCGGTGGAAGAGGCCCGCCGCATGGGAATCCGGGCCGGGGTTCTTCGGCTCATCACGGTCTGGCCGTTTCCGGAAAAGCTTATCAAGGATTTGGCCCATCGGGTGAAGGGATTTGTCACCGTGGAAATCAACATGGGCCAGATCAGCCGGGAAGTGGAGCGCTGCGCCGGATCCAATGTAAAATCCTGTCTGGTGGGGCATCCGGGCGGAACGGTCATCACGCCGGAGGAAGTGATTCATCGCATCAAAGAGGAGTTCCGATAAAATGGCAAACGCAAAACAGCAGGTCCATCCCTTAGAGGACCTGATCCGCACCGAGCGCATTCCCCATATCTGGTGTCCCGGCTGCGGGGTGGGAACGGTTTTTTCCGCCTGTCTTTCCGCGATCAAGCAGACGGGCATTGATTACCGGAAGTTTACCATGGTTTCCGGCATCGGCTGCTCCGGCCGGGGGGCCGGGTACGTGCGGCTGGATTCCTTTCACACGACTCATGGACGGGCCATTCCCTTTGCCACGGGCATCAAGATGGCGAACCCGGAACTCAATGTCATCGTGTTTTCCGGGGACGGGGATTTGTTCGCCATCGGCGGGAATCACTTTATTCATGCGGCCCGGCGCAACATGGATCTCACGGTGATCTGCATCAACAATTTCATCTACGGCATGACCGGCGGCCAGGTGGCGGCCACCACGCCCCACATGGCCCTTTCCGCCACGACACCTTACGGCAACCCGGATTCACCGTTTAACCTGCCCATGCTGGCCATCGCATCCGGCGCCACCTATGTGGCCCGCTGGACCATGATCCATTCCCGGGATTTAACCGATGCGTTCGCAGAAGCCATCGCGCACCGCGGATTTTCGTTTATTGAAGTGCTTTCCCCGTGTCCGATCAATTATGCCCGGCGCAATAAAATCAAAACTCTGGATTTGGTGAAGAAATTTCAGAACAACACCATTATAAGGAACAACGCCAATCCCGCTGATCTGGACGTTGACTTTGAAAAAGGGGTGGTGCTGGGCAAGTTTGTGGATATCGACCGGCCCACCCCGGATGTTCTTTATGATCAGATCCGGAAGCGAAGGGCGGGGTAAGGGGTAAATAGTG
>PCSG01000351.1:0-724 GCA_002772195.1 Desulfobacterales bacterium CG23_combo_of_CG06-09_8_20_14_all_51_8
GCGGCGCGCAACGCGTCGGCGATCTTGGCGTAGATCGGTTTTGGAACGTTTTGCTCGGCAACCGCCATGCGCATGCCCATCCTTAAAAAAAGCGCTGAGTTCCGCAATTCATTCCTATCATGACATGTAATGTCTCATAATATGAGCCGCGTGTAAAGGTTTTTTTTACATGCTGAACACTCGTTTTGCAGAAGCCTCACGGCCGAAGAACAGCGTCCATGGATTTTTCCAGTTTTTCCAGGATTTCATCGCATTCCTTCTGATTGACGATTAAGGGCGGCTTCATCTTCAAAACATTCTTGCGGACGCCGCCCAGGCCGAAAATGACGCCGTTTTTCAATCCGGCGTCCCGCATGGCCACGGTTTCCTTATCAAGTGGTTTTTTGCTCTTGGGGTCTTTTACAAATTCCACGCCGATATGCAGACCGGCCTGGCGCACTTCGCCCATTTCCGGATATTTTTTCATCATGGCCTTGAGATGCTCGCCGAGGTATTTGCCCATTTTACGGCAGTTCGCCAGAACACCGTCCTCCAGTAAGGCAATCAGCTTGGCAGCCGTTACCATTGAAAGCGTTGGATGGGCGAAGGTATGCAGTTCTTCCGTGTCGGGATCAAAGCCCTTGAGCTTGTCGGATATAATGATGCCAGCCAGCGGCAGGCCGGCGCCCAGCGCCTTGCCCAGCACAATGATGTCCGGCGTCACGCCGAAGTAGTCGGCGGCGAA
>PCSG01000351.1:791-1712 GCA_002772195.1 Desulfobacterales bacterium CG23_combo_of_CG06-09_8_20_14_all_51_8
AGTTTGCGCAGTCCCTGCAGATAGCGTTTGGGCATGATGATCTGGCCGGCGCTGGCCTGGATGCATTCCACGATAACGCCGGCGGGTTTTCCGGCAATGCCGCGCTCAAAAATTTCGCGCGCCATGGTGAGACACATGTCAATGTAAGTTTCGGCGTCAACATTGAAAGGATTGCGGTACGTATAGGCGTTGGGAATGCGGATAAACGGCCGCGTCAGCGGCAGAAAGCGGCTGCCGCCGATGTATTTGCCGCAACTCCGGGTGGACACCCACGATGCCCCCATGGTGCCAAGCGTGGTTCCATGGTAGCTATCGTAGAGGCACACGAAATCCCGCGCCGGGGCGACATTCTTGATGCAGATTTTCATGGCCGCCTCAATGGCCGGACCGCCGCCGACCGTGAACGAAACGCGGTTCAGGTCCTTTGGCGCCAATTGGGCGAGTTTACGCGCGAGGTAAAACCGGGGTTTGGTATCGAACCCCTGGTGAATGTGCGTCATCGTCTCAATATGCTCGCGGATAACCTGGTTAATCTCGTCATTGGCATAGCCAAGATACAAAGCCCAGCTTTGGGAGGTGCAGTCAATATAATCATTGCCGTCAACATCCCATACCCGGACACCCTTGCCGCGGGCCAGCACCGGGCCGCCGCGCGTGCCGCCGCCCAGCATGACGTGCTTGCCGCATTCCTCCATTTGCGCCTTGTTTAACGCATATATTTCCTGCAATGTTTTGTCCATAGTTTGCTCTTCTCTTTGAATTTCTTATCCTGTCATTCCCGCGACAAAATCCGAAATTCGAATCTCGAAGCACGAAACAAATTCGAATGACAAAATTAGAAATTCGAAACAAGACTAAAACTGCATCGCTGAACTGGTTTAAATTTCGATATTCGAATTTAGAATTTGTTTCGGGTTTCGG
>PCSG01000351.1:1744-3105 GCA_002772195.1 Desulfobacterales bacterium CG23_combo_of_CG06-09_8_20_14_all_51_8
CACAATCAATTGATAGGGCCCTTTGGCCAGTTGCCGGCGCTGGGCTTTGGAAATACCGGCGTCGGTTATGACAACATCAATGTTTTTGTTCTCCAGTGCCAGAATAAAACCGCTGGAATCGATTTTACTGTGGTCAACCATCACAACCCGCTTGTTGGCGTGCTGACACATGGCGCGGATAATCGCCGCGCTTTCCTGATCGGCCGCATATCCGCCGCGACCAGCAATCAGCTTGTCAATTCCCAGGAAGGCAATGTCCGCGGCAAACTGCGCTAACGCCGACTGGGTCCGGGGACCGTAAAAATCAAGGTTGGACGGTAGGAACTGGCCGCCCACGCAAAATAGCGTGATGCCGTCCACCGCGCCGATTTCCTCAATAACCGCCAGTGAAGAAGTTATGACCGTCAAGGGCACAAGGTGTTTGAGCTGGCGGGAAACCGTCCAGATGGTTGTGCCGCTGTCCAGCATGATTTTCATGCCGGGCCTGATCAAGGCGGCCGCCGTTTTAGCCATGCTGATTTTGGCCGCATTCATGGCCACCCGTTTTTCACCGAAAGTTTTTATAACAAGGGAAGGCTCTGCTCCGGCTTGCACGCCCCCGAATGTCCGCAAAAGTTTGCCCTCATGCTCAAGAATTGAAAAATCGCGGCGCGCGGTCGCCAGGGAAACATTGAATTTCCTGGCGATCGTGCCGACATCCAGCGCTCTTTTTTCATTCAGCAGATCAAGAATCTGATCATGCCGGCGGTAAGCTCGGACACGCATAAAAAAATCCAGAAAGATTTTTATTGCTTGTTTCGCTCGTTAAGATATGATATTAATGATTTAAACGCAAGAAATATTTTTAACCAAATGAAAATAGACTTTGCCGGCAAGTCGTATCTGGTCGTGGGCGGCGCGCGCGGCATCGGCGCGGCCGTCTGCCGGCAAATTGCGCGCGCCGGCGGCAATGTGGCCTGGACCCATTTGGACAATGCGGCCGATCTCAAAGGAACCGCCGAATTACAAGCCGAGTTGCAGGGCTTAGCCATTAAGTGTTCGGCCAAAGCGGTTGACTGCACTGATGATCAAGGCACCACGCAGTTCTGTGCAGAGCTTGTCCAGAAGTGGCACCGCATCGCGGGCCTGGTCTTTTGCGCCGGTTATACCACGCCCAAGCCATTCCTTGAGATCGCTCCCGAAGAATGGCGCAAATTGTTCGAGATAAACCTTAATGGCGCCTTTTACGCGACGCGGGCGATTATCCCGCATTTCAAAGTTGCCGGCGGCGGCGCCATCGTGCTGCTCGGATCCGCTGCCATCGTGGCGGGCGGCGGCGGCCGGGCCGATTACGTCGCGGCCAAGGCCGGAATGGAAGGGCT
>PCSG01000351.1:3153-5361 GCA_002772195.1 Desulfobacterales bacterium CG23_combo_of_CG06-09_8_20_14_all_51_8
CGGCGGCCATCTGGCGAACAAGAAACTGATTCAAACAGCCAGAAATTTTAAGCCGGATCTGCTTTTTATCGGTCACTGCGACTACATCCGCAACTGGGCCCTTGACGAGATCCGCGCGTTCCTGCCGAAAATTCGCATGGCGCACTTCAACATCGACCCGATTTGGATGGATTGGCACATTCAGCAGATTCAGGAGCGCATGTATTCTACGGACGCGATTTTCGTGACAACCGGCGGAGATGCCCTAAAGCAGTTCTGCACCGGTAAAAACGTCGTTGCCTATATGCCGAACCCTTCGGACCCATCCATGGAGATTGAGGACAATTCGAAAAAAACGACATTCGCGCGTGACCTGCTTTTCTGCGGCAAGGAGATTGCGGGCGATGACCGTAATGATTTCCTGCGCACGTTGGAAAACGATCTGAAGGGTAAACTGCGTTTCGATATCTTCGGCATGTTCGGCAAACCTCCGGTATGGGGCGCGAACTACGAAAAAGCCTTGGCTGAAAGCAAAATGGCGCTCAATCTGAATCGCAAAGAAGAATGGCCGCTATATTCTTCCGACCGCATCGCGCATCTCATGGGCAATGGCCTGCTGACCTTCTTGAGCGACCGCGGCAACATGCAGAAGTTTTTCAGTGACCGCGAAACCGTCTTTTTCCACGATCTCGGCGACTTGCGGGAAAAGATCCTTTATTACCAAGGTCACGATGACGAACGTCAGACCGTCGCCGCCGCAGGCCGCACGCGTTATCATCAGCTGTTCAGCGGCCGCCGAACGCTGAAATTCATGATTGAAACACTCCTTAACGAACCCTACTCCGAAGCTTACGAATGGTCGGATCAAGTGTATCGGTAAGGTCGCAGGCCATCTCCCTCGTTCAGGCAAGCGGAGCGCTTTATTCTGAGCGCGCCCGATTCATTATCTCCATGCCTCCCGTACCCATTTCACGGGAGGGAGGCTCTTATAGAACTTCTTATACCAAGGCGATTCCCATTCGCCTTTGGCGAGCTCCTCCGGCGCAGGATGTCCGGTACAAACCACGATCTTCGCGTCTTTGAACTGTCGAGGCTGCATAAACAACCGCAACGGCCAAGGGTGCATGCAATGGACCTTAAACTGCTTAATCCACCCGTCAGGCCAGAAATCCATGCTTTTGATCGTGTTTGAGATAAACGTCTGCGAATTGCTGTATGTGTCACGCATCGCCTGCGGATCCGCCAACAGTCGTTCAAGGACGTCGGGATGCGACCCCGCCTTAAAACGGAAAACCGACGTGTTGCCGATCCGCCGATCCATTGTCGTATAGTTCCGCATCACCATGTAATCCGACTGGCCTTGATAAGTAAAGAACGCGTCGAGCGGCCCCGTGATGATGATATCGAGGTCTATAAAAAGAAGTTCGCCTGTGAGATCGGCAACCTGTGGAGCCCAGAGTGACACTTTACGCCAGCCGCCATTTTTCATATGGGACGGCAAATCAAGAGCCGGACACGGACGTATCTCCACTGCGGGATTGATTCCTTCCGGCTCATTGGTCAAGCAATACAGTTTAAAGGGCGGCGTGGTATAACGCGTGATCATGTTAAAGAGACGATTCACATAATCCGCCGTATAATATGTACCCCACTTCATACAAATAATCTGTTTCATTTGGACAATACCTCCTCGGAATAATTCGTTTCCCGCAACCGTTTGAGATACCGCGCGCAACGCCGCCGCACTTTGCTGCGGACATAGGGCCTGATCAATGATAGTCCAGGTATAAACGCTCGACCCTGCGGTTCGAAATCCACAATGCGCAAGCGAAACGAGTCCGGTCCCGTCCATTGCACCATTACGTTGGGCGGATCGTAAAAACAGACCGCGTTATCGGCCAGTTGCGCGAATAGACGCTCGGCCGCCGCGTAAAGTTGATGGCGAAACCGCTCGTCCTTCACCCGTCCCATCTCGAAAATCACCCGTTGGATCGGCGTACCATCCACATTCTCAATCAAGCTTTCAACGATCCCCCACCCTCGCTTGCGCGAGAAAACCGGCGTTATCTCGTCGGGAAAAGCGGCAAAAAGATCGGTCGGCAAACGTTGACGCAAACGCTGATGATAGCGCCACTCCTGACAGTTGGCGTTCAGACGGCTCACAAAACGGGAAAACCAGATATGCAGGCGCACGCCCCATGTCGTCTTGTGTGTGTATTCCGCAGGAAT
>PCSG01000107.1:0-1077 GCA_002772195.1 Desulfobacterales bacterium CG23_combo_of_CG06-09_8_20_14_all_51_8
ATCCCCGGTGGATTGTATCCTTGAGCAAGATCCGGATATCCAGACCCGAGAGCAGGCTATGGAACGGCTTCAGCAAATCAAAACTGAAAATGATCAGTTTCGACCCATGCCGGCAGATCCGGCAAAAAGTTTAACAATGGAAAAAACAGGGGATTAAAAAAATGAGCGATAAAAATGAGACCGGGACCGACACCGATAAGGCCGACGAGACGAAGAAAGACCCGAGCAAGCAGACCGGCGGGGATAAGACCCCGGAAACCATGATTCCAAAGATCCGGCTGGATGAAGTGATTCAGCAAAAGAAAGAGCTTCAGCAGACCCTTGAAACAGTGGCGGCGGATCTTTTGGAAGACATTCCCGAAAACTTCCGGGACCTGGTGCCGAATTTGCCGGCGGCGGAAAAAATCAAATGGTTGCGAGAGGCAATCAAGAAAGGGCTTTTCAGTGTGCGGCAAGTCGAGGACGGGCCGGACAGCAAAAGGCCACGGGGGGCGGATGTTCCCAAAAATTTTGACGGGATGAACCCCCAGCAAATTATGGCAATGGGATATAAAAAATAAAAACAAACAGTTATTGAAAGGAATATAAACCATGAGTTTAACATTACTTGAAGCGGCAAAATTGGTGCAAGATCCTTTGCAGCGGGGCGTTATCGAGGTATTTCCCCAGTCTTCGGCGGTCCTGGAACGGCTTCCCTTTTTCGATGTGAACGGGCAGGCATACAAATACAATCAGGAAGAAACCCTTCCGGGCATTGCCTTCCGGGGGATTAATGAGAGCTACACGGACAGCACGGGCGTTGTAAATCCGGTAACGGAAAGCCTGTATATCATGGGGGGCACGTCATATGTTGACAGGGCGCTTGTGAAGACACAGGGCAATGTTAATCAGCTTCGGGCCACCTACGACAGTATGAAAGCCAAGGCTTGCGCTCTTGAATTTACAAAGAAATTTTTCAAGGGCAGCAACAGCGACGACCCGAACGAGTTCGACGGGCTTGAAAACCGACTGACCGGCAATCAACTAATTGCCATGGGAAACAGTTCCGGCGGCGATACGTTGACCCTGGCGAAACTG
>PCSG01000107.1:1142-2625 GCA_002772195.1 Desulfobacterales bacterium CG23_combo_of_CG06-09_8_20_14_all_51_8
GAAAGTTAATGCTTTGATGCGGGCGGCAGGACAGGCGCAGGAAGTGGTTGCGGATGCCTTTGGCCGGCAGATTCCGGCTTATGCGGGCATTCCCATCGGTGTTATCGAAGAGGATAAAGACGGCAATGCAATTTTTCCTTTTACCGAGGATAACCCGGGCGGCGGTACGGCGGCTTCCACGTCCATTTATGCGGTGCGGTTCGGGGCTCTGCAATATGTTTCCGGGCTTCAGGCGGGCATTATGGATGTTATTGATTTGGGCTTGAACAGAACCGTTTTCGAAACCCTGATCGAGTGGATTTGCAGCATTGCAGTCTTCCATCCCAAAGCAGCGGCGCGGCTTTACGGAATCAAAAACTCTTAAAATTTTACGGATAAAGGATTTTATCATGATTGACTACACGCATATTTTGAAAGACGCCGGGCTTGTGGCTTCCAGTGCGGCGGCCACGGTTGGCGGCGAGGCTGAAATTGTGGACCTGGGCGCGGCGAAAGTCGAAGGGCATTTTGTGGTTGATGTATCGGCAATTGAAGTGGACAGCGGGAACGAGCTTTATAAAATTGCCCTTCAGGGATCAAACCAGAGCAATTTTGCCGGTGTGTCCGGTGAATGCGCGGTGCTGAACCTGGGCGCAAATGCCGTGATTGACCGGGGCGCGGACAGTGGAACCGGGCGTTATGTGATGCCTTTTCAGACCGAGCAGAACGGGGAAGTCTGGCAATATGTCCGGGCATATACCACCGTTTCCGGCACGGTTGGAACCGGGATCAACTACACGGCGCATTTGGCGAAATAACCTTCCATCCCCTGGGGGAAGGTGCCGCCGGCTACCTTGCGGCCGGGGATACCTTCCGGGTGCCTTCCCCCATTTCATAAAGGATAGCAAGCGATGAGCTTGACAGTGGGCACAAATTCTTATGTCACAGAAGCGGAAGCCGATGCCTATTTTTTTGAAACCCGGGTGAATAATGACGCCTGGGACACGGACAGCGACCGGAACGAGGCGGCTTTATTGAACGCTTGCCGGCTGCTGGAATATGGCATTCGATGGCATTATGAAAAAACATCCACCACACAGGCGATGCAATGGCCGCGAACGGGCTTTGATGATTTTGACACGGACGAGATTCCCGAGGCGGTGGAAATTGCACAGTTTGAGCTCGCCCTGGATCTGAAGAAAAGAGATGCCACCAATTTGATAAGATCCGCCGGGTTTGATTATGTGAAATTGGAAAACCTGACTTTTTCCGTTGATAACAAGCAAACGGAAAGCCTTATTCCGGATCATGTCTTTTTGTTTATTTCAGACCTGGGCCAAAGAAAGGGCGACGGGACCGGCACCGTCAAACGGATGCGGTGACGCCATGCAGAAAATAAAAGACCTGGCCGGAAAAGCCGTGGATATTCTTTTCACGGTGATGAACGACCACCTTGTCACGGGGCAGATAAAGCAGCTCAAAGATTATTCTTATTATTCAGGGG
>PCSG01000107.1:2649-3286 GCA_002772195.1 Desulfobacterales bacterium CG23_combo_of_CG06-09_8_20_14_all_51_8
TTTTGCCTTATGATCCGCAGACCCAGCAAATTAACCTTGCCTATGATCAATTTAACGTCACAGGTTTACTTCTGGATTATTCCCGAAAGGATGTTTTCGAGGCTTGCGGACGGCTTGAAAAGCAGGATAAAAAATTCATTTTGCGCGGATCTGATTTCAATCGTGATGTTTGCACGGGAAATGAAATCATTATTAATGCCGTTGACTGGACAGTTGTTCACGCTAAAAAAGACCCCACCGAAACCTTGTGGACCCTTCAGATCAGGCCGGTTTAAAAAGTGAAATGTTGTGTCGAAACTGTAGTGTCCGGAAAGTGGAAGAGCCAAACGGAAAACCCCACCGGCACGGGCTTTGCCGATTATGCCGGCAGGCTGAATTGTCCGCTGCTGGAGTGCCCGGCAAGATTGTAAAACGGCGACCTAAACCGGAAGCGGCGAAACGATTTCCTGATTGTAAATTCTATTTTCAATGCCTGACCACGGCGGCAAAAACTGAAAACCCCTTGAACTGCCTGGGGTGTCGGAATTACTGGCCGAAGACCCATAACCCGGATGACATGGAAATTGCTGGGTGCTGGGCCCTAGCTATCGAAGTTTTTCATCCTGGCACGGCGCTTTCATGGATTCATAACCACCGC
>PCSG01000107.1:3382-5049 GCA_002772195.1 Desulfobacterales bacterium CG23_combo_of_CG06-09_8_20_14_all_51_8
AAAGCGCCTGAACCTCTGACAGAAAACAGTTTTTGACCGTTAAAAATCGGGAAACCGGCGCTTTTTTGGATTTTATATCAAAATTCTGAAAAAAATTAAATCGGTGATTGTCTGATTTTTTTGTAAGGGATTTCCTGACAGGGGCGGGGGCTATTTATTAATAATGATGGAATGATGCAGCGGCTTGTCTTCATCATTTCCGGCTGAAACAGTTTGCTTGACCTGCTGCTTTTGCCTTGCCTGGCGCTTGTAATAATTTGTCTTTTTCGCAATTTCATCCATATCTTTTTCAAGAATTTCCATGTGGCTTTTCAGGGCTTCAATTTCTTTTAGGACCTCAGAATCCGGGCCGGTAATTTCACCTTTCAAAGCCTTGATGATTAGATGGCGGACAGCTTCAGAGCGAGAGGCTAAATTATTGACGGCTTGAAATTGATCAACCTTATCAATCAGTTTCTGTTCAAGGACCATTATGAGACGGGGCTTTGTACTTGGCATGCAAAGCAAAATAACTGAATCAATATGAAAAAACAAGAAAATGAATTATTCATGATTTTTTTCTTGACGGATGTATAAAAGTTTAATAATTTTAATACAACCTTTTCCCGGGAATCGACAATGAAAACAGAATTTAAAAAATGCCAGTTCGTGAAGATGCCTGATTCGGTGACGTATCGGGGCGGCAGTCGATGCCGGGGAAACGTCTTCGCGACTGGCTTTTTTTATTCCCCATGAAAGGCAGGTGATAAAAAATAAATGAAATCAGTGTGTTAATGGCAAAATTTTAAGCAACATTTAGCAACATTTCAAAACGGAAGGATGAAAAAACATGAAAGAATATTGTACGCAGAATAACGGTGACTGTTCCACCTGTTCGCTTGTCAACTATGGCCGGGACTGCATGAATGAGCCGATAAGCAAGGATGAAGATCCGGCGGACCCGGAAGGGGAAAACAAAAAGCAAGATGCCGGTGCCTAATCCGGCGGAAGGGGATGGAATTATGATATTGCAAGAATGTCCGACCTGCCACAGGCAGCAGAAATTAGAAAATAAGAAATGCTTAGGAACCCTTACAGTCAAAGACAGTGCCGGGAATGTCCTTCAAATGTCTTGTCCTGAAGACCTGGCGAAGGCGAAAAGATCCGGGCGGCTGCGTTACTGGATCACTTACCGGCTGCCAAGTGGAAAGCAAAAGAAAGAATTTGCCGGGGACAGCCTTTCCCTGGCGCGGGACTGCGAGAGCAAAAGGAAGGTGCAAAAACGCGAAGGCAAAATTCTTGAATATGAGCAACAACAGACCATGACATTTGCAGGACTTGAAAGATGGTATTTAGAACTTTCGCAAGTCGAAACCCTGGCGTCATTTTCCCGGGTGTGCGGATGCTTTCGAAATTTCAATGTCTTTTTCGGGGAAACCAAGATAATGGATCTGAAACAGGCGGACCTTTCCGAGTATCAAACGAAACGGGCGGCTGCTGGAAGATCCGTTGCCACCATTGATATGGAAATCAAGATTATTGCCACGGCTTTGAGGCTTGCAGAATCAAATGACATGATCAGCGCGGACAGTTTGAAGCCTTTCAAGCGAGTGAAACGACTTTTAAGGACCGGCGACAATGCCCGGGGCCGGGTGCTTTCCTTTGAAGAGATCCGGGGCCTGTTGGAT
>PCSG01000075.1:0-161 GCA_002772195.1 Desulfobacterales bacterium CG23_combo_of_CG06-09_8_20_14_all_51_8
TAACCATAATGTCGCGAAAATGATGGGTCAGTGTCATCAATGAGTATGTTTCAAGCTCGCAGCGAAGATATGTTTTAAAAGAAGTGTTCGCCTGCTGTTTTTCAGTGTCCGTGAGAGGACGCCCGTGCGACATCAACGCAGGATACTTTGCAAACATTTCT
>PCSG01000075.1:182-5341 GCA_002772195.1 Desulfobacterales bacterium CG23_combo_of_CG06-09_8_20_14_all_51_8
ATTATAATTTCATTCAGCATATTATCGATCTGAGGATTTTCATGCAGGGGAGGTATAAGGTTTTCCATGCGAGCATACTTTAATGTCATCAGGTTCCGTCCGTCATTCACGGCCTTCTTTAAATCAGACAGATAACTCTGCAATGTTTCTTCAGACCAGACTGCAAACTGGGCAGAGCGCATGACGCGGAATCCTTCCGGGTCATTCTGACATGAAGCCGGGTAACGGGAACGAACAGAAACAAACATATCAAGTTCGATTTCGAGTATTTGTGAGATCAATTTTTCTTTTTCCATAATTATTCCTCATCCTTTTAAAATTTCTAATTCTTTACAGTACCAATCATAAGTCATTTGCATTCCATCTATCAGTGGCATGTACGTAAAGCCCAACATTCGTTGAATCAAATCGCCGGAATAAATCAAATGGTTATCTAAGGGAAAAGGCAGGGGAATTCTTTTTTTATCAATTTCAGCCACGGGCATGAATCTTTTTGGTAAAGGCCTGCCACTGACTACTTCAAGGATTTCAACTATCCGACCATATGAAACCAGATCCGGAGCGCTTAAATTAAATGTTTTATTGTATGTATCTGGATTTCCAATGCACAAAACAATAATCCGGACTGCATCCCATACGGAAACGAATTGAAAAAGTGGCAGGTCGTTATCGGGTATCACTGCAAATTGTCCCTTACGGACCAAATCAAAAAAATAACTCTCGCGGGGGGCATAATTGTATTTCCCGTAAATAATGCTTGGACGAAGACAAGTAAAGGGTATAAGATTATGCCTACTTTGCATTGCTATGGTTTTTTCAGCCAGAATTTTCTGGTATCCGTAATCTGCAGCAGGGCCAAGTTCGGGCTGAGGACCGGTTAAAGTGGGAGCGCCCTCTTTGATGGGGAGGGCTTTTGTTGGTGCATAGACAGAAACCGTACTGATAAAAATATAATGCTTAATATTTTTTGCTGGCAGAACGGAAAACAGGCTGCTTATATCCTGTGGCGTATACGCACAAAAATCAATTACTGCATGCCAGGACAATTTCGGCAACAGTGCATTAAGACTGGCTGTATCATTTCGATCGCATTTGATTTCCACAACCCCGTTTATCTTTAATGGACGGTTCCCCCGGTTCACCACATCGGTTCACCACATAAATCCGGCAGTCATTATTCTGGGCCAGAGTCTCTACAAAAACCCTGCCGAAAAAATAACTTCCGCCGATAACCAATAAGTTTTTCATATCTGCCCTTCTTTTTATTATCCGACCCAAACGTTTTGTTCACGTAAAGCATTATCAACAATCCTGTTCTGTATTGTTGGGCCGTGATCAGACATGAATGAGCTGCCGATGTCACTAAGCCCCTGCCTTTTCAACTCTTCAATTACAGTGGCGCACATCCTTTCGATTCGATTAATTTTTTCTTCGGATTCGGGCTCGGATACCAGTGACACAACTGCTCTGTGAGTCCACTCCCCTAAAATCTGGAGGCTCTTTACCGCCCGGTGCATCCATTTATAAAACGGAGCGTATTTTCTGTTTATAAGAAATATGAGCGACATGAAGTCGGCACAAAATTTGGTTTCAGCATATTGGGCAGCAAAATATTCACCTCGCCGGACACACCGGGGGAAATTGTACTGCCCGGCCTGACCAATAGTCATACATCGTGATGCTATTTTTTTAAGCCTGAAATCCTCCGGATAGAAATCAAGCAGGGTCTTTCGCCACCTGACAAACTCCTTGAGCGGATCAAAAAAAACCTTCCCGTTTGTACAGGCCGCAAGATTATTTTCCGGGATTATCATCCATTCATTAAGGTCTGACGGCAAATGATCGAATCCGATAAATTTCCGGTAAAATTGGCTGATTTCAAAAACACCGATTCGTTCATCGCCCCATTGGCTGGTTTGTCTTGGGCCAAAGCCGGCAAACGACTGAGGCAATCCGGCAACAGCCGACTTCAATTTACTACCGACAATTTGATTATCTTCCCGGGTCAACCATAAACAAAATCCCGGCCCCCAGTCATGATCTCGGGATAAACTGTCATCAAACCCAAAACATTCGGAACCGTCCCCGACCAAACCGACTGCTATGTGATCAATATAGTCAGCAAACTTTTCGCGGAGCATGGGAAGGCCAATTTCTTTAAAATATGTCTCAGATAATTCAAGTCCTTTCATAATTTCGCTAACTTGTCAGAATTGGATAAAATGGATATATTCTTTTCAACCAGCCCTGCTCTTTCCTCCATATTTAACTCCTCGTAAATGACTTTCGCCTTATAAAACCATTCCAACGCGGAATCAAAATCTTCCTTTTGAACACAGATATACCCGATATTGCTGTATTGATCGGCAAGACCAGGCATGTAACCCTCTAATTTAAAGGCCGATAAAGCCTTATCATAACTTACTCGCGCAGCGTCCCACATACCTTTATCCCGGTATACGGATCCAACATTACCAAACTGTTCTCCCAAGCCGAACAGATTTCCAAGTCCGTGATATAGATTGGCTGCTTTATTAAAAGAATCCAGGGCGTTATCAAGATCACCGATCTTAACCTGTGCGTGCCCAAAATTGTTAAGGAGTAACGCTTTTAATTCCTGTTCTTTCGTAGCTTCGGTTTCCGTTAGAAGGTTCAGTGCTTCAATATAGCTTTGCACTGCTTTCTTGTAATCACCCTGCTCGAAATGGTCTCCGGCTTTACGGTTTAAATTAATGACTGAATCAATTTTAGAATCCATCGCCCTAACAGCCCTTGAAAACAGGTTTTCGTTTTTCAATAAACGCGGTTTGCCCCTCTTTAATATCCTTACTGTTGAAACCCTCAGCCATAATCGCATCGGCCTCCTTCAAATCAGACTCTTTAAACTCAATGGCCCGCGACAGCATGCCCAATATCCGCTTGGTCCCTTTCAGGGATAACGGCGCATTCCCGGCAATCTCATTTGCAAGGGCATAGGTCGTGGCTGAGAGTTCGTTCCTGGGTACCAGATAATCCACAATCCCCATTTTCTTGACTTCCCGGCCTTTGTATTTCCGTGCTGTGAAAAAGATTTCTTTGGTCCGCGCAAGGCCGATCACTTCAACGAATTGTTTTATACCTTCCGGATGATATATAAGACCAAGTTTTGCCGGGGGCATGCTAACACTGATATCCTCAACACCGACACGTATATCGCAGCACAGCGCGAGGTTCAGGCCAGCCCCTAATGCATAACCGTTCATCATGGCAATTGTCGGGAAAGGATAGTTTTTAACACTGGACATCGCCAATTTAAGCGGATTCTCCTTTTTCATAAGTTCCGCCATTTCCGGCGTGAGATCAGTTGGAATGGCGAGAATATCATATCCGGAAGAAAAAGCTTTGTCTCCTGATCCTGTAAATACAACAGTCCGAATGGTTTCATCCTGTGCCCATTCTTTCAATATCAGGTGAAGTTTGATAAGCAGTTCCGGTGAGAAGGAATTTTTTTTTTCAGGACGGTTAAAAATTATGGTGCCCACATTTCCATTACTTTCTTTTATCAACACTTCGTTCCCCATATTTCCCACCTCCAATAAATCATGTTATTGATCGCAAAATAGCCTATCAATTCCCCTACACCACGGCCAACCGATCAACCAAACAGAAAAAAATAATGCTTTCTCACTGATTAATTTTACCAATCCGTATTCACGTCGACGATATGGACTTTATAATTCAAATCAATCCCCGCATAGGGGTGATTTCGATCAAGATAGACCCAATCTCCGATATACCCCTGAACAGTGAACAACTCACTTTCAAAAATAGTCTTATTCCTTCTGATTTTACTGCCGACCTTTATTTCAATGTCTGATGGGAGTGCACTTCTCTTAACTCTCAGAACCAATTCCTTTTTCCGCTTCCCATAACCCTGCTCAGCAGGGACATAGATGGTTTTGCTTTGGCCAGGATCAAATCCCATAATCTGTTTTTCCAAACCAAGGGGGAAGTCGCCGCAGCCCATTTTAAATTTTATCGGCGTATTGACATATGTTTTGTTCAGTACGTTCCCTGAAACATCTTCTATGGTGTAACGCATGGTAATAATAGTATTTTCAGCGACATGCATTTTATATCCATGAGCAAATATTTTGGTTTGTATTGAACAAGAATTGGTAACCACTATTTTCAGTCTATTTTAAATTAATACAATATCCATGCCAATAGACTTCAAAGGACGGCACCTTTATTCATTTGGAATTGATGGACTTGTAAAAAATCAAAGCGGGGCCGGAAGAAGCAAAACCATTCCATGCGAAAGGAGGGATTATAATATTTATTATATCAGCTATATCAGTGGGAAGAGAAATAAAAATTATCTTGAAAAAACAAAAGGGCGTATCGATTTTTAGCAAGTCCAACAAAAGTTATTTCAGCAACAGGCTCAATGCAATATTTAACATTCCCGGGAGAAACCCATAACACATTGCTGTGGCATTGCAAAAAAACCGGCCAAGGTGTCCGAAGAATAAATATTCAATACCTATACCTTACTGCGAGCGCTGAGAATATTCTTATACTCAACCCGGATCGAGCGGTTCTATTTTGCAGGATTTTTTAGTAATTTTAATATAAATCAATATAATACTGCCTCTTGTGCAAACCGGCATCAACTGCCATCCCCCGATTTCTAAATCAGTCAGTATTCAAGCCTCATGGCATGGTATTTGCTGATATAAAAAGGAAATACTTCAAGTGTCACGGGCAGCCTGGCTGATTACGACTAATTTCTCCACACGGAATCAGGTGATACCTCTAGCCCAAACCTTATTTGTAAAAAAGAGCACGCCCTTTTTTAATAACAACTTAGATGGCACACAAAAGGAGACCATGAGAAAGTCGGAAATGAAGTCCTCCGCTTTTCCAGCCGCACTCAACTACCAATGGGTTATTTTTGCTATTTTAAGTTCAACTCATATGGTGATGGCTATGTTTTTTTACTCATGGGGACCGTTGGCGCCCATACTCAAGGAAGAAGCCCTGATAAATAACAGTCAGTTTGGGCTTATCGTTTCAACAATGTACTTTGTCATGGTGATTATCTCAATTCCATCGGGTTTTTTGACTGATAAATAGTGCCTGACAGAAAACCCCGGATTTTTTCTCGGCCGGGCAAA
>PCSG01000125.1 GCA_002772195.1 Desulfobacterales bacterium CG23_combo_of_CG06-09_8_20_14_all_51_8
AAGTCATCCGGGGTATGGGACATCACAGGCTTGAATCCGTTGATCCTGGGAGGGGTGGCTCTGATCTGGTTCATTAACTGGGCGATTACCTATCGAGGTCTTGAGGACGGCGTCGAACGATCGGTCAAATTCATGATGCCGGTCCTGTTTGTCATTACCGTGTTCATTGTAATCTTTTCGGTGTTGCTCGAGGGCGCATCCGACGGACTGCGTTTATATCTGACCCCGGATTTTTCGAAAATCGCCAATTTGGATGTCTGGGTGGCGGCCTACGGACAGATATTTTTTTCGTTATCCCTGGGGTTCGGCATCATGATCGCCTATGCCTCCTATCTGCCGGAAGAGACCAATTTACTGAAAAACAGCGTGCTGGTCGCCTGCACCAACAGCGCTTATGAAGTGTTTGCGGGATTCGGCGTGTTTTCCGTTCTGGGATATATGGCATTAAAGAAACAGGTCCCCATCGAAGAAACTGTTACCAGCGGCATTGGCCTGGCTTTTGTCGCTTACCCCAAGGCGATTTCCATGCTGCCCTTCGGCGCCCTCTTTGGTGTTTTGTTCTTTTTTCTGCTGTGCATCGCGGGTATTTCCTCCTCGATCTCCATTATCGAAGCCTTTACCGCCGCATCCTGCGACAAATTCGGAATCTCCAGAAAAAAAATCATCACCCTGCTGTGCATTTTCGGATTTGCGGAGTCGATTCTTTTTACCACTGACGCCGGCCTTTACTGGCTGGATATCGTCGATCATTTCATCAATCATTACGGACTTATTTCTCTGGGTATCCTGGAGGTCCTGGTGGTGGGATGGCTGTATAAAACCGATACCCTAAAAACGCATATCCTAAAAAACATGGGATCTTCCGGAATCAGGCACCAGGCTTTGAGCCGCTTTATTCTGGGGGTATGGTTCGTGTGCATCCGCTATGTTACTCCGCTGGCCCTTGGCATCGCCATTATCAACAGTCTGATAACAGAAGTTTCAGCCCCCTATGAAGGATATCCGGTTTCCGGCATTATTATTTTAGGAGTGGGATGGCTTCTGGTCACTTACGTGGCGGCGTTAATCGTTTCCAGGGCATGATCTTTATTCCTCACAAATGATAGTACGAACGATACCACTCAATAAACTTTTCAATTCCTTCCTCAATGGATGTTTGGGGCTTAAATCCTACAGCATGGTATAAATCATCGATGTTGGCGCAGGTCGCGGCCATATCGCCGGGCTGAATATCCAGAAATTCCTTTTCCACTTTTTTCCCCAGGGCCTGCTCGACGGCTTCGATGAACCGGGTCAGTTCCACCGGGTTGTTGTTGCCGATGTTGAAAATCCGGTAAGGCTTATAGGATGTACCGGGGTCCGGCGCATCCCCCGACCAGTCGGGATTGGCGACCGGCACCGCATGGATGACCCGGGCCACCCCTTCAATGATATCGTCGATATAAGTGAAATCCCGCTGCATTTTACCGTGATTAAAAACCTGAATGGGCCGGTTTTCAAGAATGGCTTTGGTAAACAGAAACAGGGCCATGTCCGGACGACCCCAGGGACCGTAAACCGTGAAAAAACGTAGCCCTGTACAAGGTAGATCATATAAATGACTGTAGGTATGGGCTATGAGCTCATTGGATTTTTTGGTGGCCGCATAGAGGGAAACCGGATGGTCCACATTGTCATGGACCGAAAACGGCATCCGCGTATTGGCCCCGTAAACAGAGCTTGAGGACGCAAATACCAGATGCCGGACATGATGGTAGCGGCAGCATTCCAGGATATTGACAAAGCCCACCAGGTTGGATTGCACATAGGCATGGGGATTCGTCAGAGAATACCGGACCCCGGCCTGGGCCGCGAGATTCACCACCACTTCCACGGGATGACCCCTGAAAATTTCCGAAAGCCCCGCAAGATCGCTCAAATCCGTCTGAAAAAAAGAAAAGCGCGGATTGCCCGCAAGCTGCGCCAGCCGGTCTTTTTTGAGGTTCACATCATAATAATCATTTAAATTATCAACGCCGAGAACACGCGCTCCATCAGCAAGCAGTCGCCTGGCCAGATGAAACCCAATAAAGCCGGCCGCGCCAGTAATCAGGATGTTGTTAAATTCAGTATGCATATATTCGCTCGTGTCATTCTATTCAAACCGGGGATTCATTCCATTTTATTCAAAAAGTCAATGAGGAGTCGCACGCCGAAACCAGTCCCGCCGGGGCCGCAATAGTCATCGGCCTTTTTGGAATAAGCCGGCCCGGCAATATCAATATGGGCCCAAGGCGTTCGTTCGACAAATTCGGATAAAAACAGGGCCGCGGTAATGGCTCCGCCCCACCTCGTGCTGCTCATGTTATTGATATCGGCAAATTCACTTTTAAGCAATTTTTTGTAATCATCGAACAGTGGCATAGGCCAGCAGATCTCGCCCACCGCGTCACCGGCCTTGACAATCGCTTTTGCCAGTCTTTCTTCGGTTGAAAACACGCCCGCGATTTTTTCCCCTAGGGCCACAACGCAGGCGCCCGTAAGGGTCGCCAGATCGATCAGGACATCCGGCTTGAACATTTTAACCGCGTAAGACATGGCATCGGCGAGAATCAGACGGCCTTCGGCATCCGTATTTCCGATTTCCACGGTTTTTCCACTATAGGTTTTGATGATATCCCCGGGACGCACGGCCTCTCCGGACGGCATGTTCTCGACCACCGGGATCACGCCCACCACCCGGAACCGGTGCTTCAGGCGAGACAGAGTGATGAGAATGGCGGCAACGGATGCAGCCCCCGACATATCCATTTTCATATCATCTAAGGACGCCGGCGGTTTTAAATTAATGCCGCCGGAATCAAAGGTCACGCCTTTACCCACCAGAACCACGATTTTTCGGGTTTTGGGGGCTTTTTTGTTTTTAAACGGGTTATAATCCAGAATCAGCAGCCGGGGCTTGCTCCGGCTGCCCGCGCCCACCGCCAGAATCGCGCCCATGCCGTTTTGTTTCAATGACTTTTCATCTAAAATCGAAAACGACAAATCCTCCTTCTCCGCTGCCTTAACCATGGACCGCACCAGCCGGTCCGGCTGTTTTTCGTTGGAAGGCATGCTGACCCATTCCCGGGCCAGGAGGGTCCCTTTGCAGATGGTCTCTACGCGTGGCGGCAGATGCCGCCACGCTTTCGCGGCTTCCGCGTCCGTAAAAACCGATATTGTCTTTAACGGATTTTCAGATTTCTCTTTTTTATATTTGTCAAAAACGTGATTGCCGAGAAACGCGCCTTCAAAAATAGCCGTTAAAATGGATTCATGCGTAAGATCCAGTTTCGCCGGCGACGGGGCGCAGAAGACAATTTCCGACAAATTTTTATTTATTGCCTGGTGCACGCATTTTCCCGCAAGCCGCCGCAGGGATTCCGCATTGCTTTTTTTGTGTTTCCCAAGTCCTGCAAACAAAATCCGAGAAAACCCGGAGCCTGACGAATCATAGAAAAGCAGGGAGTCGTCGGTTTTACCTTTAAATTCCTTTATTTTCCGGGCGGATTCCACCAGGGCCGCAATCGCCGGGTCATCATGAATCTCCACGTCTTCACATACCGGCACCACCAGGCAATCTGTTTTAATTTTTAATAGTTCGCCGGATATCAATTTTAGCATGTTTAGCATGAAAGACCTCCATTTATCATTGGAATCAGGGTATTCCCCTCTCCTTTTTTACCATCTCCCAGGCTTCCTGGATCTCCCGGAACTTGTCATGGGCGAAGGTGACAAATTCCTCGGGAAGTCCTTTGGCGGCGATGGTGTCCGGGTGATAATCCCGGACCATTTTACGGTATTATTTTTTGATCGTATCATCTGAATCGGCTTTTGAACACCCCAGACGGGTATAATATTTTTCAGCGTCTGATTCATTGTCAAATAAATGCCCGAATGCGGCCCCGGCAACCGCTCCCACAGGACCGCCGACAGCAAACCCGATGGTCCCCCCCCACTGCTTTCCCCAGCCATCCCATAGGATATCTCCCTTTATGCTGCTTTTTTCAGCAGTTCTTTCCGCAGCATGTCCAACGCACATATGGCAAAAATCTGCTTATTTGACAAGCGCTCTTTAAACGGCGACTGTAATATTCGGGAAACCGTTCCGGATTGCGATGAAACAGCGATGCACAGTGTCCCCACCGGTTTTTCCGGGGACCCGCCGGAAGGCCCGGCAATGCCGCTCGTGGCAAGCCCGTAAACGGCCCCGGAAATCCGGCGCGCGCCTTCGGCCATTTCCCGGACGATCTGCTCGGAAACCGCGCCGAATTTACGCAAATTTTCGTCGGAAACCCCCAGTACCGCCTGCTTGGCCTGGTTTGCATAAGTAACGCCCGAAAACAGAAAATAGTCGGAACTCCCGGCAATATTGGTCAGTAAATGGGAAACGAGCCCGCCGGTGCAGCTTTCCGCCACTGCAAGGGTGGCTTTTTGTTTCAGCAGCAGGCGTGCGACCTCCGCTTCCATAGAGCGTCCTTCAAAAGAAAACACCTTGTCATCGAGCTGCCTTGCGCTCCACTCGGCGGCTTTTTCGAGTTCTTCGGCCAGATGATTCGGGTCATTCCCCTGGGCCGTCATTTTCACCGTAATCACGGGAAACCGGGCTACCATGCCGAGCTTGATCCCGGGAAACCGGTCGCCAAATCCCTTGAGTTTTGCATCCACGAGGGCTTCGGGCAGCCCGAACACCGAGAGTTCTTTTTTGATAAAAACGTTCCGGGTTTTTCCGATAAAGGATAAAATATCCGGGATCACCATTGCCCCCAGCAGAGCCTCCATTTCCCGGGGCACACCCGGAAGGAAATAACACCGGCAGCGACCCAGGGTAATGATAAACCCCGGGGCCGTTCCCCAAAAATTTAATATGGGCATCGCGCCCAGGGGCAGCATGGCCTGCTTGATGTCCGACGGGGACATGGTCCGTGAAAATTTCGCAAAATAATCTTTAATGGAGTTTTCCGCTGCCCTATCCAGCACAAGATCAACCCCTGCGGCCCGGGCCGCTGCCTGGGCGCTTAAATCATCCACCGTGGGCCCAAGCCCGCCGGTAATTATGGCGATATCAGCTCGCGCTCCGATTTCGGAAAAAACCGCCGTCAGGGCTTCGATGTCGTCCCCTACACACTGGTGCCGGGCCACCCGAAGGCCGATGTCGTTTAAGCACGCGGCAATGTGGGCGGAGTTTGTATCAATAAACGTCCCCTGGCAGATTTCATCGCCGGTGGACAGGATTTCAGCTTGCATCAGTTTCACCTCTTCCAACGTCAGATAAAATTTTTTGAACGCATCTTATGTGAGATAAAAAGGATCTGAATAAAATTGAAAAAC
>PCSG01000218.1 GCA_002772195.1 Desulfobacterales bacterium CG23_combo_of_CG06-09_8_20_14_all_51_8
CGGAGCTGCTTCTGCAAAAGGGGTATTCGGAAGTACACGGCATCAAACGCCGGTCTTCGCTTTTCAACACCCACAGGGTGGACCATCTGTATCAGGACCCCCATGAAAAAAACCGCCGGTTTATGCTCCATTACGGCGATCTCACAGACGCCACCAATCTGGTGCGCATTGTCCAGGAGGTCCAGCCGGATGAAATTTACAATCTGGCGGCCCAGAGCCATGTGCAGGTTTCCTTTGAATCGCCGGAATATACGGCCAATACCGATGCCCTGGGGACCTTGCGGCTTCTGGAAGCCATTCGGATTCTGGGCATGGAAAAACGGGTCCGGTTTTATCAGGCATCCACTTCCGAGCTGTATGGAAAAGTCCAGGAGGTGCCCCAGACGGAAACGACCCCGTTCTACCCCCGGTCCCCTTATGCCTGCGCCAAGCTCTATTCCTTCTGGTGCACGGTCAACTACCGGGAGGCTTACGGTATCTATGCCTGCAATGGAATTTTGTTCAACCATGAATCTCCCATCCGGGGGGAAACCTTTGTGACCCGGAAAATCACCCGGGCTGCGGCCCGGATTGCCCTGGGGCTTGAAAACCGGCTGTATCTGGGAAATTTAAACGCCCTTCGGGACTGGGGGCATGCCAAGGATTTCGTCAAGGCCCAGTGGCTGATTCTTCAGCAGGAAACGCCGGAAGATTATGTCATTGCCACGGGGGTCCAGCATTCGGTAAGGGAATTTTGCGAAAAAGCCTTTACCTGCGTTGGGATCACCCTGAAATGGCAGGGTGAGGGGATTACTGAACAGGGCGTGGTTGCGGCGGTGTCTGTGCCGGAAGTTCTGGAAAATCTGCCGGTTAAAAACTCCCTGCACCGGTTGAAAAAAGGCGATGCTTTGGTATGTGTGGACCCCCGGTATTTTCGGCCCACGGAAGTGGAAACCCTGCTAGGCGATCCTTCCAAAGCCAAAAAAAATCTCGGGTGGGAGCCTGAAATCTCTTTTGAAGACATGGTTTCGGAAATGGTGGCCCGGGATTTGACGGAATCCGCCAGGGAAGCCATCTGTACCCGCAACGGGTTTCCGGTTCCCGCCAGTTTAGAGGCGAGGATGTAGGTCGGGATTCATATCCCGACAATAAAAAAGGAATGAATCATTGCCGGGTAAGAAACCCGGCCTACGAATTCCTGGTCACCGCAAAAAAGCAAAGAAGCGCATATGGAAAAAACATCCAAAATATATATCGCCGGTCATGACGGGCTGGTGGGATCGGCCCTGGTCCGCAAATTTACGGGAAAAGGATTTGTTAATCTCATTAAACGGCATCACACTGAATTGGATCTGCGGCGACAGCCGGATGTGGAGGCGTTTTTTGAGGCCGAACGTCCGGAATATGTGGTGCTGGCCGCGGCCAAAGTCGGCGGGATTCTGGCCAACAATACTTTTCCTGCGGAATTTATATATGACAACCTGGCCATTGAACTCAATATCATCCACGCGGCCTGGAAGACGGGGGTCAAACGCCTGATTTTTCTGGGCTCATCCTGCATTTACCCCCGGGAATGCCCCCAGCCCATGAAAGAAGAGTATCTGCTCACGGGTCCCCTGGAATCCACCAATGAGCCCTATGCCATTGCTAAAATCGCGGGCATCAAAATATGCCAGTCCTACAACCGCCAATACGGCACCCGGTTTTTCGCCCTCATGCCCACCAATCTTTATGGCCCCCATGATAATTTCAATCTGGAAACAAGCCATGTGCTGCCGGCCCTGATGCGGAAATTTCACGAAGCCAAGATCAGCAACGCGAAAACCGTGACAGTCTGGGGCACCGGCACCCCCCGCCGGGAGTTTCTCCATGTGGATGATCTGGCCGACGCCTGCCTGCACATCATTTTTCTGGAGGACGAAATTTATGACGGCCTGATATCTAACGCCGCGGTCCCCCTGGTGAATGTCGGGTGCGGCAAGGACCAGACCATCGGGGAGATGGCCCAAATCATAAAAGATGTCACGGGGTTTACGGGCGACATCGTTTATGACGCAGAAAAGCCCGACGGCACACCTCAGAAACTCCTGGACGTTTCCCTGCTGACCCGGCTGGGCTGGCGTCAGACAATCCCCTTAAAGCAGGGCCTCGCGGACACCTATGCGTGGTGCCTGAAAAATCAAATTTTTAGAGGTTTTTCATGAAGCAGAATATTACCTTAAGCATAGACAAGGAGCTGATTGTACGCGCAAAAGTTCTGGCCGCCAAACGTCGGACATCCATCAGCAAAATGTTGGCCGAAGATTTGAAAACGCTGGTTGATCAATCTGAACGCTATGATACGGCTAAAAAAAAGCTTTATCCAACCTGAAAAAGGGGTTCCATTTAGGCGGGCGGCAAATACCTGACAGAGAGGCGCTGCATGATCGAAATTTTTTATCTCTCCCATGATCAAGAAATTGAAGGTATTCGGATTGTGAATCCCTTCCTTTGAGAAATTAAATCCGATCTTTTTCTTTTCAAAAAAAAGGATCGGGGGAAGGAATGGGGTCAACCGCCGGGTAAGAAACCCGGCCTACGGCACAATATGATTCGTAGGTCAGCTTTCCAAAGCCGACACCATAAACAAAAAAGGCCGGTTCTGTTTTTTCTCAAGCAGAACCGGCCTTTTTTATATTTGTAAAACCGTTTTATTCCTTTTCGCTGTTGGCCTCGTCAATGATTTTCTGGGCCAGTTGGGCCGGCACTTCGTCATACTGAACGAATTTCAGGGTGAAATTTCCCCGGCCCCCGGTCATGGACCGGATATCCGGCGCATAGGTCAGGACTTCCGACATAGGCACCAGGGCCCGGACCATCTGGTTCTTGCCCTTGCTGTCCATGCCCAGGACCCGGCCCCGGCGGCTGTTTAAGTCGCCCATGATTTCCCCCATGAATTCATCCGGGGTGACGACCTCAATCTCCATGATGGGTTCCAGCAGTTTTACGCCGGATTCATCGACGGCTTTTTTAAAGGCCAGGGAACCGGCGATCTTAAAGGCCATTTCCGAAGAGTCCACGGAATGGTAGGAGCCGAAATCCAGGGAAGCCCGGAAATCAATGCAGGGAAATCCGCCCAGAACGCCTCGCTCGATGGATTCGATGATGCCTTTTTCCACTGCCGGAATATAGGTCCTGGGAACCACGCCGCCCACGATTTTATCGACAAATTCAAATCCCGATCCCCGGGGCAGGGGCTCGAATTCCACCCAGCAGTCCCCGAACTGTCCATGACCGCCGGTCTGTTTTTTATGCCGTCCCTGGACCCGCACTTTTTTCTTGAGCGTGCATTTATAGGGAACTTTGGGAATGGTCAGATTGACTTCCACGCCGTATTTGCGGCGGAGTTTTTCAATGGTGGTTTCAATATGGATCTGTCCCAGTCCGGTGAGCAGGGTCTCCCGGGTTTCTTCGCTTCGTTTCAGGCTCAAGGCCTGGTCTTCTTCCATGAGCTTGGCGAGAGAGGAGAATATTTTTTCTTCATCCCCCTGGGTCTTGGGGACAATGGCGTAAGTGATGATGCCGGCAATGGGCTGGGCGGGCCGGATCTGCAATTTCCGGGCAGGGTCGCACAAGGTGTCGCCGGTGGTGGTTTCCTTTAATTTGGCCACGGCCACCACATCGCCGGGCCCCGCGCCTTCAACGGTTTTCTGTTCTTTTCCCGTGATTTTAAGGAGTTGGGTGAAGCGTTCCTTGGCGTCCTTGGTGGTATTGTAAAAATTGCCGTCAGAGCCGAGCTTCCCGGTAATCACCTTGATCAGCGTCAGCCAGCCGGCAAATGGATCAGCGATCGTTTTAAACACCAGGCCCAAAAACGGATCTTTCGGGCTGGGCGTGATGATGACTTCGTTGTCCGATCCCGGTTCAAAGGCGGTTTTTGTGCCGGTCTGCAGCGGGGAGGGGAGGGCGTCCGCCATAAATGTGCAGAGGAGGTCGATGCCGATATTTTTGGTGGCAGATCCGCACAGGACCGGAACAAATGTGCGGTTGGTGGTCCCCTTGAGCAGGGCTTGTTTCAGTTCCTCTTCGGAAAGGGTTTCGCCTTCAAGGTATTTTTCCACGAGTTCATCATCGGCTTCCGCGATATTTTCCACCAGGGCGTCATGTTCGGAATCAACCGTTTCCTGCATATCCGCGGGGATATCGCAGGCCTTGGCCTTGCCGTTATCATAGGTGTAAGCTTTTTTATGAAGCAGGTCCACGATGCCGTTGAAATCGTTTTCCGATCCGATGGGAAGCTGGAGAATAATGGGTTTGGGGGTGAAAATTCCCGCTGCATCATCAAACGCCCGCTGAAAATCAGACCGTTCCCGGTCCACTTTATTGATAAAAATGGCGACCGGCATTTTGGCTTGTTCGGCAAAATCCCAGGCCTGTTCGGAGTTGAATTTCACGCCGTCGTTGGCGTCAATCACCACAATGGCGCTGTCCGCCGCCTGCATGCAGAGTTTGGCGTCGGAAAAGAAATTCTGGTCTCCCGGAGTGTCGATGATGGTGATTGCATTTTTTTCCCATTCGAATTGATGAAAAGCCGTACTGATGCTCGATTTGCGTTTCAGTTCCTCCGGCTCGAAATCCATCACGGAATTTCCGGCATCCACACTTCCCAGCCGGGTGGTGACTCCTGCATTAAACAGCATGGCTTCCGCCAGGGAAGTTTTTCCGGCGCCGCCTTGGCCAACAAGCGCGACATTTCTTGATTTTTCTGTCATTTCGGTTTTTTAACTCCTCTCTGCAAGATTTTTAGGTCGGATTTTAAAATGCAATTTAACATTTCTATATAGTAACTTTTAAAAAATCAACTCCAAACAAATAATAAATTCCTGATTCCCCTTGGGACCAAGCACCGGCGAAGGAATCACCGGCCCGACGGCCAGTCCGCCGCGTCTGAAAAAATCGGACAGATCATCAATCACGGACTGGTGCACGGCCGGATCTTTAACCACGCCGCCTTTGCCCACTTTTCCTTTGCCGACCTCAAACTGGGGTTTGATGAGCGCCAGGATGGCGCCGTGTTGTTTTAAAAATTTTTGGACTACCGGAACCACAATCTTTAAGGAAATAAAAGAAACATCGATAGAGATCAGATCAAAGGGCTCCGGTAGCTGATCATCCTGGATATAGCGGATGTTGGTGCGTTCAATCGCCTTCACGCGGGGGTCCTGGCGCAGTTTCCAGTCCAACTGGCCGTATCCGACATCCACGGCATAGACCCGGCCGGCCCCCCGCTGAAGCAGGCAGTCTGTAAATCTTAAATGTTAAATGAAAAAA
>PCSG01000228.1 GCA_002772195.1 Desulfobacterales bacterium CG23_combo_of_CG06-09_8_20_14_all_51_8
TCTCGAAAACCGAACAAAACGATAAGGCGGACGCGCTGTTAAATGAACTGGGTATCCAGCGACTCGCCGACCAGAAAGCCGCGGTGCTGTCCGGCGGCGAACGGCGGCGTTTGGAAATCACCCGTGCCCTGGCCACGGATCCATCTTTTATTCTGCTGGACGAACCCTTTGCCGGCGTCGATCCTCTGGCGGTCATTGATATCCAGAATATCATTAAGCATCTGTCCCAAAAACAAATCGGAGTGGTGATATCCGATCATAATGTCCGGGAGACCCTCGGCGTCTGCAATAAAGCCTATATTTTAAGCAAAGGGACCGTGATTGAATCCGGATCGCCGGAGACAATCGCCGCCAGCGAAACCGCCCGTCAAATTTATCTGGGATCTGAATTCAAGCTCTAATATGGCGATTGAACTGCAACAAAATCTTCGGCTTCAGCAGCAACTGGTGATGACCCCCCAGCTTCAGATGGCAATCAAACTTCTGCAGCTTTCAAAATTGGAACTCATCGAAATGATCCAGCAGGAGATCGAAACCAATCCGACACTGGAGGACGAGCAGGAAACCCCCACGGATGGCGAGCCTGAACCGTCTCCCGCCGCCGAAGCCCCGGTCACCCAGGAAGTCTCGATAAACGATAAATTTGATGATTATCTGGACTGGCATGAATATATCGATGAATATAATTCCACGGGTAAAATTCCTTTTGAAACTGAAAAAAAAGACGCGCCGGATCTGGAGGCCTTTACCACCAACAAGACGTCGCTGGCGGACCACCTTCGCTGGCAGCTGCTCATGACCCAGCCTTCCCCTGAGGACGAAGAAATCGGCAGCTTGATTATCGGAAATATCAATAAGGATGGATATCTGGATATTTCCGCGGAAGATATCGCTCAGACCTGCCATCGCCCCCTTGATCACATTCGGCAGATGGTGTCGCTGATTCAAACATTTGATCCGCCGGGGATTTGCGCGGCGGATCTCAAGGAATGCCTGCTGCTCCAGGCCCGGTTTTTAGCGGTTGAAAACCCGCTGATCACCGATATGATCCGGTATCATCTCAAAGACCTGGAGGCCAAACGATACAAGGTGATTGCAAAGTGCCTGGGAACCGATATCGAAAGCGTTATAGCCGCTGTCAGGTTCATTCAAACCCTCGATCCAAAACCCGGGGATAAATTCAATGACGACCAGCTCATTTACATCGCACCGGATGTCTATGTCTACAAAGAAGGCGATGATTACTTGATTTTCCTGGATGATGAGGACATGCCGAAACTGCACATCAACTCCTATTACAAAAAAGCCGTGCGCCGGGGGGAAAAAATTCCGGAAGAGACCAGGGCTTACCTGAAAGACCGTCTCCGGTCAGCGGAATGGCTCATCAAAAGCATTTATCACCGCCGCAAGACCATTTACAATGTCATGAAAAGCATCGTGAAGTTTCAGCGGGACTTCTTTGATCACGGCATCAATCACCTCAAACCCATGGTGCTGCGGGATGTGGCGGAAGATATTGAAATGCACGAATCCACCATCAGCCGCGTAACCAACAACAAATATGCCTATACTCCCCAGGGAATATTTGAGCTGAAATTCTTTTTTAACAGTTCCATCAACTGCTCCGACGGCGGGACCATCGCCTCGGCCAGTGTGCAGGAAAAAATCAGAAAGCTAATTGAAAATGAAAGCCACAAAAAACCCTTCAGCGACAAGAAACTCACTGAAATTTTAGAATCGTGTAATATTCACATCGCCCGGCGGACGGTGGCAAAATATCGAGAAATGATGGGAATTCTGCCCTCAAGTAAACGAAAACAATTTTAAAGAGGAACAAATTTATGCAGATTTCTGTAACATTCAAAAACCTGGACCCCTCCGAACCTCTGAAATCCTATGTGCAAAACAAACTCAACAAACTCGACAAGCTCTTGGACAACGCCGCGGAAGCCAGCGTGGTTCTCTCCGTTGAAAAAATCCGTCATATCGCCGAAATTAAAATCACCGGCGACCGACTGAGCATCAACTGCAGGGAAAAAACCGGCGACATGTATTCCTCCATTGACATGGCCCTTGACAAACTTGAAAAACAGATCAAAAAGAACAAACAAAAAATCAAAGATCACCGTCAGGGTTCCCGATCCGAGCAGCGGGACAAACAGATGCTCCCGGACGAAGCCCTGTCCCTGCCCCCGGAAGAAAGCAACCAGCCCCAGATCCGGATTCAGAATATCGACTTCAAGCCCATGGACATCGAAGAAGCCAGCTTACAGATGGAACTGGTGACCGACAATTTCATTGTATTCACCAATTCAAGGACCAACCGGGTCAACGTGCTCTACCGTCGGAAAGACGGCGATCTTGGATTGATTCAGCCTCTAAAATAATCTGTTTTTCTTTTGCCTTCTAATTTCTAAAAGCGATAGATGCATTGAAATGAAAATTCTTGATTTTCTTAGCCCGGAAACAATTCTTACGGAACTGAAATCCGGCGACAAAAAAGGCGTCCTTGAAGAGCTGACGCTACCGATAGCAAAGATCACGGGCATCGAGCACAAAGAACTGTTCCGGGTGCTGATTGAACGCGAACATCTGGGAAGCACGGGCATCGGAAACGGCATCGGCATTCCCCATGGCAAACTCAAAAATCTACCGTCTCTGATCTTAGGCCTGGGGTTGAGCCGCAAGGGGATAGATTTTGACGCTCTGGATGGGAAACCGACTCATATTTTCTTTTTGCTGTTAACACCTGAAAAATCCACGGACCTTCACCTGAAACTCCTTGCCCGGATATCGAAGATCCTTAAAGAAGAAGGGTTTAAGGAAAAAATCCTGAATTCACCGGACCGGGATGAAGTGGTTCGATTAATTCAAGGCATCGATCAAGAGTTTTAAATGCCACCCGTATATTAAACTCAACGCGGCGATTTTCACGATAGGGCTCCGCCTCATGACAAAATTTAAAATCATCATTATATCCGGACTTTCCGGTTCCGGGAAAAGTACGGCCATCGCAGCTCTTGAAGACGCGGGATTTTATTGCGTGGACAATATGCCGGTAGAGCTGCTGCCGAAATTCCTCGAACTGCCCATTAATCGGGATACGGAAATCAAGGGCCTGGCGTTTGTCATGGACATCCGGGAAAAAAGTTTTTTAAACGCCTGCCCCGCTGTGTTTGAAGATCTGCGCCGGAAAGGGCATAATTTTGAGATTCTCTTTCTGGAAGCCGAAGAAACGGTTTTATTAAAACGCTTCAGCCAGACCCGGCGGCATCACCCACTGGTCCGGGACAAAACGCTGCTGGAGGGAATCCGGGAGGAAATAAAATTACTCAATCCCCTGAAACAAATAGCTACCCGGATTATCGACACCTCCCAATACAATCTTCACGATCTGAAATCCGTTATTTTTAATTTTGCGCAAAACGCCATCGGCGCCGCCGCCATGCGGATCAAAGTCCTCTCCTTTGGATACAAACACGGCATCCCCCATGACACCGACCTGATCATGGATGTCCGCTTCATGGAAAATCCCTATTTTGTTCCGGAACTTGAAGCCTTGGACGGGAAAGATGAAAAAGTAAAAAATTTCGTTTTCAATCATCCGACGGCCCATTTTTTTATTGAAAAATTCACAGATCTTATTGATTTCTTGCTCCCGCTGTATGAAAAGGAAGGAAAATCATATTTAACCATCGCCATCGGATGCACGGGCGGCCACCACCGTTCGGTAGTCATCGCTGAGCGAATCTTTACCCACATCCTGCAATCCGGGCGCCCGGTTAATGTTTTTCACCGGGATATTGATTTAAAAATTTAAATCCAGGATTTTTTTATGATTGGCATTGTCATCGTTACTCATGGACAGCTTGGGCAGGCGCTGGCGGACACGGCTGAACTTATTTTCGGCGCAAAACCAGAATCCGTCATATCCGTATCCATCGATCTGAACGAACCGGTCGAAAAACTAAACGAAAAAATCCAGGCCGCCATCAAATCCGTTGACTCCAACAAGGGGATTATCATCCTCACCGACATGTTCGGCGGCACGCCGTCCAACCTCAGCTACTCTTTTCTGGATGAAGGCCGCATTGAAGTCATCTCAGGCGTTAATCTGCCGGTGCTCTTAAAGGCCATCAACATTCGTAAAAAAGATATGGATCTGAACCAGATGGCCAAAACAATTGAAACCTACGGCAAAAAAAGCGTTTCCCTGGCAAGCAGTATTTTGAAAGGAGAAAAAAGAAGTTGACGGGTGTCCGGCGTGATCCTTGACTTAATGTCGGAAAAAGATCTTGACGCTGTGGTGTGCATTGAAAACGCTTCGTTTACGCATCCCTGGAGTCGAAGCGCTTTTTTAAGCGAACTGTCGAACGAATATTCACACAATCTTGTTTTAAAACTTGAAAATTCTCCAGAAACATATCAGATTATCGCTTATATGTGTTATCGCGTGACCGGCGACGATGCGCACATTTTAAAAATCGCCGTGCACCCGGAATACAGGCGAAAAGGCATCGCTTTTGAATTTTTAACCCATTGCCTGGCCCTCATGCCAACCCGGCGCATCCGGTCCGCGATTCTTGAAGTCAGACAATTCAACTTGGCGGGCATCGGGCTCTATAAAAAAAGCGGGTTTGCCATCGAGGCGCAACTTCCTAAATATTATTCAGATACACGCGAGGATGTGATCCTTATGCGAAAAAACTTTTTAAAGGAGGAATAAATGGCTACAAAAATAGCAATCAATGGACTGGGAAGAATCGGAAGACTGGTGTTCCGCGCCGCTTTAAAGCGTTCGGATATGGAAATTGTCGCAGTGAATGATTTAATGGATCCCGCATCCATCGCCCATCTGCTGACCTATGATTCTGTTCATGAAAAACTCGATATCCCCATCCTTCCAAAGAATAAAGCAATCGAAATCAATGGGAAATCCATTGCCGTATATGCGGAACGGGATCCGGCGGACCTTCCCTGGAAAGCCCATCATGTGGACATTGTGGCGGAATGCACCGGTCTTTTTCGGGATAGAGACAGCGCTGCCAAACACCTGGCCGGCGGCGCCAGAAAAGTAATCATCTCGGCGCCGGCCACAAAACCCGACACAACAATTGTCATGGGCGTCAATTCTCAAACATACGATGCAAAAGCCCACCACATTATATCCAATGCATCCTGCACCACGAACTGCCTGGCCCCCATCGCCAAAGTGCTGAATGATGAATTCGGCATTCTCTGCGGCCTCATGACCACGATCCATTCATACACCGGGGACCAGCGACTTCTGGATGCGCCCCACAAGGATCTCCGAAGGGCCAGGTCCGCCTGCTTGTCCATGATCCCGACCACC
>PCSG01000105.1:0-2975 GCA_002772195.1 Desulfobacterales bacterium CG23_combo_of_CG06-09_8_20_14_all_51_8
TTCTATATATATTATAGAGCGAGAGCGTCTTTTTCCGGGCCGGACCCCAAAAAAAATGAGGGATGAAGACCAGATTCAAAAAGAAGTGCAAAAATTGATCGCAGCAGTGGGATCAAAAACAAGCCTGCCGCGAGATGGGGTGGTCTTTGCCCTGGAACTGGCCATAGAGCAGGCGGTCTGTGAATTTTTTAAAGTTCCGGAATGCCAGGTGGACATTGAAGATAAAAGCGTAGCACCGATTTTTCAGAATTTGTCGAGCATGGAAACTGACAAAACCGACAAAACCCTCCCGAATATAGTTTCGGATGTTCCATTTGGAGAGTTTTCTAAAAACATTATCAAACATTGCCGGAAATTGTTCTTCCGGAATCTGAGCCTCATGGAATCGGCTCATTTATATGAAAAATGGAAATGCAACGTGCATCAGGCGGTACAAGGTTTTATTGATAGAGTCGATTCTGATAAGGCGGAAATTCATATCGGGGATAATGTCCTGGGAGTCATGTTAAAATCTGAATGGGTTCCCAAAGAAATCCCTTTATATCGGCCAGGGGCTGTTTTTTGGTTTTATGTGAATAAAGTTGTGGAAAGCAAATCCGCTGTCACAGTGTATTTATCGCGGGGGAGCAAAAATTTGCCGGCGGCGCTTTTTAAAGAAAAATTACCATGGGCCAAATTTCGGGTGTTAAAAAGAATCCGGGGAGAGAAAACCTGGCTGAATACCAGCGTTCCGGTTGATCGGGAGGTTATCGCTGAAGTGCGCCTGAAATTGAAAGGGGAGGTGATTGAAATTCAGAAAGCCGATTTGTAAAATTTTTATGAATTGCTATGACAGGCACCGATGGAAATCGATGCCTGTCAGATTAAGCTCGAATTTAATTATTTGTCTGCGCTGTCGTTGTTATATCGCTATCCATTACCGAAAAATCCAAATACTCTTGGCTGAGGAAAAGTTTGATTGCCGGCCGTTTTCGCAGATCTTTCATTCGTCCGGTCACGGCCGTGTAAATCCATGAACTGAGCTTCCCCTTGGAGCCGTCCCACCTGTGGATGGCTATGGCCAAGACAGCCCAGCATTCCGCCTCGATTTCATGTTCAGTGAAATCAGGCAAAGCCGCCTTATTCTTCCGTACCGTCGATTTCACAAACCCCCTGAACTGTATGGCGTAATTCATTTTAACCCATATCCTTAAAAAAGTTGATATTCAGATGAATTGTCAGCATGATCACAGCAGTTTTTCTTCGCGCAGGCCATCAACGATCTCGTTAATCACGGTCACGTTCTTATTTAAGTGAACCATGAGTTGTTTGGCGGAGTCTTCGTTAAACATTTTATTTTTGACATGGTCCCGAATTTCTCGGAGTACGGCGATATATGCCTGAAGCTGCTCCCTGTAGTCGGTCGGGAGTTCTTCAAAACAGTTTTTTTTCGGAGGGGGAGGCGCCTCGCCCTTTAGCAGATACGGGAGGTCCTTTTTATCGACATCAACTAGCTCTAAAATCATATCCAAATCTTGAGATGATAAATTGTCCTTAATCCATTGCTCCATTTCCGGGGCCACAGGACAAAGCATCGTATGAAAGGGCAACATTGCCTGAATGGCCCTGGCGATGTCTAAGTCGATGCCGATCATTGTTTCCACACTGGAAGCATCGTTTAATTTGTCGCCATTCATTAAGGAAAGCGCAATGGCGGCCACCAGCACTTTCTTGGTCCAAAGCAAAGGTTCGTCGATCTCTTTTGCAATGTCCACGATATCAACCTTGTATTTCTTAGCCAGTTCCATTGCCCGGATCGCATGCTGGCCCTGCGTCGAAAGCTCATGATAAAAATCAATCTGGTCAATATATGTGGGGTAGGGGGATGTTTTTTGGGGAAGACCGGGTTTCTTGTTTTGGCTGTCATTCCCAGGAGTGGAGCCGGCTGGTTTTGAAGTTTCAGGATGAATTTTTGGGGAATCGGGAGTTGATTTTTGAGGTTTTGTTTCTAACTCGCTGATATTATAATTTTCATCAGGTGTTCGCAAAACGAAGTCACTTCGTTTCGTGAACACTTCATCGGTAACGGCAGGTGTTTCAAGTTCCCGTTCCGGTGAAGTTATAGGGGCTTCAGCCGTTAAATTTTGGTCTGATTTTTCTGTTGAATGATCTAACTCACTGATATTGTTATTCTCGCAAGGTGTTTCCAAAACGAAGTTACTTCGTTTCGTGAACACCTGGCCAGCATCAGAAGATTCCCCCGGAATTTCGGAAAACTCCCTCTTCGGGTTTTGTAATGTTTCCTTACCGCTGTCATCGTCATTCAATTTAAGCGCCTTATTGATGTAGCCAACTGAAAGGCATAATTTAGAGGCGATTTCACGCTGACTCATCCCTTGCTCATTCAACTCAGATATAACTTCTTTCCTTTTTAAGCGTTCCTCATCCCGGACAGGTTTAATAACCATTTCCACATAGCGCACGGTACAGCCCATTTCACGGGCGATTTCGTCCGTGTCTTTGATCCCAGTGTTCCATGTAAAGATAATAATCTTTTTGGTTTCATTGGCGGTTAAAGGCTTTGAACTCTTGCTGTTAAATCTTGCGGAAGCCATCAGCCAGTGTTCTTCAGGAATGAATAATATATCGGCCAATATCTCAACTTCACCCCGCAGTATGTAACCTTCCAGCCGATGCTTACCGTCCAAAAGGATGTACAAACCGGTTTTTGGATCTCTCACCACTTTGATCGGAGAGAAATGCTCTCCATATTCCATGGCCTCGACAAATTCCTTTACTCGTTCCTGATCAACTTCGAAACGTGGATAATACCGCTGGTCCGTAACAATTTTTTTGATTAAAATTTTCGTCGATTTCCTTGCCATCAATTTTCCTCCCTTTGTGCTGATGCGCTCATAATTCGCGCGAGTTCAAGTGAATTGCAACGATATGCCGAAAGTGAATCCATACGAAAAACAGCTTAAGTTAATTGATGC
>PCSG01000105.1:3003-5304 GCA_002772195.1 Desulfobacterales bacterium CG23_combo_of_CG06-09_8_20_14_all_51_8
GTCTTGCGATGGTATATCTGTGGGTAATTCTGAAGATTTCAACGCGGACTTGATCAGTCCGGCATGTGAATGGAAATCAGTGTTATAAACCCTTTAACGGCAGTTTATCATAAAAGCATTTAGGTTGGCTTTTTTTGCATGACACGCTGCGTTATAGGAGTATTTGTTTAAACCTGACTTAAAGTCATGTCAAGTTTTTTTATGAATTTGATTTTTTTTTCGAATTATATCAATTGGTGAAGAAAATATGGAATGGGATCGCAATCTATTTACGTTATAAGAGTATACGCTTAAAACTGATTTAACGTCATATTAAATTTTTTATGAATTTGATTTTTTTTTCGAATTATATTTATTGGTGAAGAAAAGATCCAATTCAAAATAGTTTTTACCCCACGACTCTATAATAATTTATGTGTGCCTTAATGAGTGAAAGTGAGAAATATTTTGGGGTAACGAAGTCCGCACAATCAAAACTTTGCGGCAACATATGGTTTACAAAATGGATTAGATTTCTTGTTTTTCATTTTTGATTTGAAAAGGAGATTGTAATGGGCGCGGCAAAAGACGTTTTTGATGAAATGGCCGATAATTGGCCGAGCGAAATCATTGCAAGGACTGAGATCAAGGTTTTCACTGGTGGGTTAATCAGCCCTGGCTATATTGCAAATCTTGATAGCAAAGGGGAGGGGCCATTCGGCCGTATCAAAACAGGAAGGAAAACATGTTATCCAAAAAGACCATTTGTGAAATGGCTGAGGGAAAGATCAAGAATTGAAAATAACCCTGAGAAGAATAATTTATCAAAGAAAGTTCAAAAATGTATACATTGGTGATTTTGATTCGTCGTTGGTTGTTGAGAAAACGCTGGTGTTATTTTCGAGAGGAGGCATTTAAAATATGCCCCCTCTCGAGGGGCATCACATATTTTAGGCATTCCCGTCTTATGGCTAATAAAGTCACTTCGGTTTATTTAATGTAATAACATTGATCCCGAGTCTTGTCGGCTGCAGAAATTTTTCCATTTTCTTGACGGCATTTTGAAGAGATTCATTTCTGATATGACTGTATCTTTCAGTCATTTTAAAACTTCCATGTCGCATAAGTTTTTGAATTATATATAAATCAACGCCAGATTCGGCTAGTCGCGATGCATATGTGTGTCTTAGGCTATGAAAAACTAACTTTTGTCGCCGGTCTTTAATTCCATCATTCCACCCCAGGTCTTTAACTGTTTTTTCAAAGGTTGTAGGGATTTCACCGATCCTACCGCATTTCCTAGTTGGAAAAACGTATTCATGTGGTTCCCCTGGTATCATCTGTCTAAACATATTCTTTATTTCTTCAGTCATGTATGCATAAGCATTCCCGCCAGCTTTGGTGTCGCGCAAATTCAAAAGACCTTTACCGATCTGGATATCGGCCCAAGTTAAATTAAAGATTTCAGAAGTTCTTAATCCGCAGTGAAGCGAAATCATAGCCATTTGATAAACCTGTGGACTTCTCTTCTTCAAAGCTTGGAGAAGTATTTCTGCTTCATCCGTGGATAGAAAACGTTCACGTTCATTATGGATTGAAGGAATTTTTACTTTTTTTGTGGGAGAATCTGTATTCACAAGATCATGAATTTTCGCTGTATTCCAAACCTGCCTAAAAACAGCAAAACAGTATTGGATAGTCCTCGGAGAACGCCTGGCTTCCAGCAAGTTTCTTTTTATCTTTTCAACATGAATCGGAACAATATTCTTAAACGCTAAGCCTCTAATAACAGGTAGTATCCAGTTGTTAAAATATCCAATGTCTTTTTGTATTGACTTATCTCCACGGTTAGCTTTAGCTATTGAAAGGTATGTTTCATTGAAAAATTTTTCAAATGTAAGATTTTCTCTTTCAAGATGCTTTTTCTTTTCTTTGGTGGCTTTTCTTTTTTCTGCAAGTGTTTGAATTTCAGAACCTTCCCGAATATTTTTTTTGATATCCATCAGGATTTCAAGGGCTTTTTCTTGAGTCCAACCACTAGAGGCCCAGCCTAATCCCTCTTCTTTATCTTTTCCATTTAATGTATAACGAATTGAAAAATATTTATCTTTTTGGATTCCAATTTTGCGAGATTTATGTTCCCTATATCTGACCCCAGGCCACTTGGTTTTTATCCATTTCATAATTTTACTTTCAAAATTCTGTCCCGGTATTGTCCCGGATTTTTAGATGAAATAGGGTGATTTTAAGTGAGATAAAGTGAAAGATAAATACTATGGTCACAAAATTCAGTTGGATTTTGCCATTCCCGGCATATTCAAG
>PCSG01000009.1 GCA_002772195.1 Desulfobacterales bacterium CG23_combo_of_CG06-09_8_20_14_all_51_8
CGGCGCATTCGACCTCAAACCGGACGTCCGGAAAATCCATTTCGATGATTCGGATGTCGAATATCACTACTTTCCGTGGCGGCTTGGTGATGAAATTCCCCTTTCTCGCATATTTATACAGAGGCACACCTTTGTGCTTCAATGCGGAATAAGCCGGTGGCGTCTGTTCTATTTCCCCTATGAACCGACGGCACGCCTCATGGACCGCCGGCGGGGAAACCATGTCAATGGGGCGTTCGGTCAGAACCGTTCCGGTGGCGTCCTGGGTATCTGTTTCAATGCCCAGTCTGAGCACCGCCGTGTATTTTTTAGGGCTGGCCAGAAAAAACCGGGACAGCCGGGTGGCCTGGTTGACCGGGCAGATCATGACCCCGGTGGCCATGGGGTCCAGGGTTCCGGTGTGTCCGATTTTGTTGATGCCGGATATTTTTTTGATCCGGGCAATGACGGTTGCCGACGTCATGTCCCGGGGTTTATCGACGATCAAAAAGCCGCTGGTTTCCTGTGTCATTGGCGATAAGATGATAACGCATGGTTTTTATGAATCAATAAATACAATATCCTCCGGGGGAATTATAAATTTTTTGAAAAATGGAAAATGGTTTGTTTCAAATCCGCCAGTGTCGCCTGGATATCAAAACCGGCGGCGTTGGGGTGCCCGCCGCCGCCGAATGACGTGGCAATGGCTGCTACATTCACCGCGCCTTCGGACCGGAGACTGACATGAAAGTCGCTGCCGGTTTTTTTCCCCGGGCTTCGTTTCCTTTCAAACAAAAGGGCCGCCAGTTTGACGTTTTCGATCTGCTTGGCATAGTTGATCAGGCCGCTGACATCATCAATGATGGTCCCTGTGGTCTGGAGCATGTTCTGGGTGAGGGTCATGATCGAGAGTCTTCCGTTCTCAGACAGTTCAATGGAATCATAGAGCATGTTGAGCAATTTGATCCGGTTTAAGGAAATGGTTTCATATACATGATGCGCCACTTTGTGGGGATCCGCGCCCAGCAGAACCATTTTATGGGATATGTCGAACGCCTCCGGCGTGGTATTGGCGAATCGGAAAGAACCGGTGTCCGCCATGATGCCCGTATAAATGGAATAGGCCATGCCCCGGTCGATCGATACATTCTCCATGGCACTGATCAGCCGGTAAACCATTTCGGCGGTGGAAGAGGCGTTCGGATCAATATACTGCAGGTTGCCGAACCGGGTATTGGTGGAATGATGATCGATGTTGATGATGGCAGGAATTTTCGCCCCATCCGATGCCGCTTCGCCGATGCGGTGAAGATCGGAACAATCTAAAATGACGGCTGTATCGAACTCGGAAATATCCCCCACCGTCCGGTGGACCAGATGCAGAGACGGCAGAAATTGATAGACGGCCGGTATGGGGCTTTCGTTGTAGGTTCTGATTTTTTTTTTCCATTCCTGAAGCGCCAGTCCCAAGCTGATCAGGGAACCGATGGCATCGCCATCCGGATTAGTATGGGACGCCAGCAGAATATGGTTACTCTTTTTCAGCTGGTTGATTATCTGTTGTATGCTCATCGTTTATTTTTTTTAATACGGAATCCATGTGGAATCCGTAATCAATGGAATTGTCATAATAAAAATGAAGTTCTGGCATATATCGCAGTTTGAGTGTCTGTGCAAGACTATATTTGATAAATCCTTTTGCTTTTTCAAACCCCGCAAACGCTTCTTCCCGGGTGGCGATGCGGTCGGAAATCACAAAATAAATTTTTGCCAGTTTCAGGTCCGTCGACATCTTGACGCCGGTAATGGTGGCCGACTCCAGGCGGGGATCGTTGATGGATTTTTGCAGCAGCAGAGACAGTCCTTCATGGATCAGTGCGCCGACCCGGTTGGTTCGGGCAAAGGGCCTTTCGTTCATAGGTGAATGATCTCCATGTCCGTCTCGATGATTTCCGCCAGATGAAGATTTTCAATGAATTCGAAAATCTTATCAATTTTTGAGTTCAGCAGCCGGGAGTCGTTTCCCACCAGCGCGAATCCGATTTCCGCCCGGTGATGCATATCGTTGCAATCCACTTCGGCAATGGCCAGGTTAAATGCATTCCGGGTCCGGGCAAGAATGGACTTCATAATTTTCCGTTTGTCTTTGAGCGAGTGGCAGAGCGCCAGCCTGAATCCTATTTTTCCGACTCCGATGATCATGGGGTATCATTATTTGCATGGTGTCATTCCATCCGCCCGGCGGGGCGAAATGCCGGTTTTATGCAGGAATGACGGGTTTGACCTCTTCCATATGATAGCATTCAATGATATCACCGACTTTGATATCATTAAAATTTTCGATGTGAATGCCGCATTCGTAATTTTGCGCGACTTCCTTGACATCGTCCTTAAACCGTCGCAATGTGCCCATTTTCCCGTCATAGGTGACAATGCCGTCTCTGATGAGGCGCAGTTGGGAACCCCGCAGCATCTTGCCGCTGGTCACATAGCATCCGGCAATGGTGCCGATGCTGGGAACATGGAAGGTTTCCCGGACTTCGGCCTCGCCCAGAACTTTCTCTTCAAATTTCGTCTCCATCATGCCGACTACGGCGTCCTTGATGTCCTTGATGGCATTATAAATGATGTCATAATACCGGATATCGACGTTTTCTTCTTCGGCGATCAGGGCCACCTTGGCGGTGGGCCTGACGTTAAAGCCCAGAATAATGGCATTTGACACCGCCGCGAGTGAAATATCCGCTTCCCGGATGGGGCCGACGGCGGAATGAATCACGCTGATTTTCACTTCATCAATGGATAATTTGGTCAGGGAATCCTTGATCGCCTCGATCGATCCCTGGACATCCGCCTTGATGATGATATTGAGGTCTTTGACCTCGCCTTCCATCAGTTTTTCATAAAGTTTTTCAAGGCTCATCCGGCTGGTGCGGGCAAGTTCCTTGGCCCGCTGTTTCTGAAGCCGGTGTTCGCTGACCTGTTTGGCGTCCTTTTCCGCCGCCAGAACGTTGAGTTCGTTGCCGGCCATGGGCACACCGGACAGGCCCACGATCTCCACGGGCAAGGATGGTCCGGCTTCTTTGATCTGGGTGCCCATGTCGTCATACATGATGCGGATTTTCCCATAATACATGCCGCAGATGACCGCATCCCCCACGCGAAGGGTGCCTTCCTTGACCAGAACCGTTGCCACCGGTCCCCGGCCGGTATCGAGCCGTGATTCGATAATATGGCCGGAAGCCAGTTTGTTCGGATTTGCTTTTAGTTCAAGAACTTCCGTCTGAAGCAGAATCATTTCCAGCAGATCGTCGATGCCGATTTTTTGTTTTGCGGAAACATTGACGAAAATGGTATCGCCGCCCCAGTCTTCCGGAACCAGGCCTTTTTCCGCCAGTTCCCGTTTAATACGTTCCGGTTCCGCGCCGGGTTTGTCAATTTTATTGACCGCCACGATAATCGGGACGTCGGCGGCGCGGGCATGGCTGATGGCTTCAATGGTCTGGGGCATGACGCCATCGTCTGCGGCAACGACGAGAATGACGATGTCGGTTACATGAGCGCCCCGGGAACGCATGGCGGTAAAAGCTTCATGGCCGGGGGTGTCTAAAAACACGATGTCGCCCCGTTCATGTTTGACATGATAGGCGCCGATGTGCTGGGTAATCCCGCCCGCCTCCAGCTCGGTGATTTTGGAGCGCCGGATGACATCCAGGAGCGATGTCTTGCCGTGATCGACATGGCCCATGATCGTCACCACCGGCGGACGCTGAACCATCTGCGAGGGATCATCTGTTTTGATTTTGATGACGGTTTCTTCTTCAAAAGTAGCCCTTTCCAGTTCAAATCCGAATTCCGTCGCCACCAGGCAGGCCGTGTCATAATCAATCGTCTGATTTACCGTGACCATCATTCCCATGCCCATCAGTTTGGCGATGAGTTCATTGGCTTTGATGCCCATGCGCTTGCCGAGATCAGAGAGCACGATGGTATCGTCAATTTTAATCCGGCGCTTGATGGCCTTGGGGATAGTGATCAGCGTTTTCAGCCCGCCGGGGACCTGGACGGTTTTGGATTTTTTCCGGCCTTTCCGGGACCGGCCGAAGCTGCGATCATAGAGGGCGGCGCCTTCAACCACTTCCTTGAGCCGGGAGGCGGATTTTACCTTTTTGATTTTTTTGGTCTCTTCATCAAAATCCTCATCCTCTCTCTTTTTGCGGCCTTTCTTTTTTGCGCCCGGTTCAAGGGCTTTAGGCGGAATGGCGAGGCCCGTCTGGTCGATTTCACCGGTCGCATGGATTTTTCTCGTCTGCCGGACAAATCTGTCACCGGGTTTCTGGCCCTCCTGAGCGGGCAAGGCCGCTTTTGCCTTCGGCGGCGCAACGGGTTCTTCCGGCAGACTGATGATTTTTGCCGGCATGGATTTTTTGGCCTTGCGCTTGGGTGTCGCCCTGAGAGCTGTTTCTTCTTCCCGTTTTTTTGTTTTAAGATCCGCTTTTTTCGGCTCCAAGGCGTCGGGGGCTTCAGGCAAGGCTTCGGCGGCGGCCTTCGGGGCCGGTTCTTCCGCGGCTCCTGATTTTTGGGGTTCGGCCAAAACAGTCGCCTCGGGAATCGTGTCGTCTGAAGTCTCGGTCTCAGCCGGCGCGGGCATCGGCGTTTCTTCAATAATTTCAGTTTGCTGGGTTTCCGTTCCAGCTTCGGATGGTTCGGCCGAAAGAGGGGATTCCACAGGCGTTTCTTCTGTTTCTGCTTCGGCAGACACCTCCATCGGCTGGGCCGGTTCCGGCGGCGGCTCAACAATTTTTTTCCGTCTGCGAATGACATTCGGTTTTATCCGTTTGTCTTCGACGATTTTTTCCGGCTCTTTTTTCCCGAAAAGCGTATTTTTGATTTGGCTGATTACATCTTCGTCCAGAGATGACATATGGCTTTTGGCTTCAATGCCCATTTCCTCCATTTTATCCAGGAGCGCTTTATTCTCCAGGTTAAGTTCTCTGGCGAGTTCGTATACTCTAAGTTTTGCCATCCATCCCCCTCATTTATCCATCAAAAACCGGGATTTTTTTCATGATGTTGAATTATTGGATTTATTTATTCCGCATGGTTTTCGACGTCCGCATCTGTTGCGGTCTCGTCTTCCGGCGGATGGTCTTCAATATCCGGCAAAGCTTCACCGGCCGGTGCATCCTCTTTTTCCTGAGCGGCGCGGATGGCCTGAGTCGCTTCCTGGATGAGATTTTCGGCGTCCTGTTCAGAAATCCGGGCCGCTTCCGCAAGTTCTTCAACGGAAATTTTCGAAAGATCATCCGCGGAAAACAGGCCGGCTTTGGACAGGATATCGGCCATCGTTTTGTTTATTCCGGAAAGCGCCATCAGGGAATCCAGTCCTTCTTGGATGCTGGTGTCATAATCGGTCAGGCTTTTCACGTCCAGGTTCCACCCGGTCAGTTTGGATGCCAGCCGCACGTTCTGCCCGCCGCGTCCGATGGCGATGGACTGGACCTCATCCGGGACCACCACTTCCATGCTGTGATTGACTTCGTCGATAATCACCCGGGAAACTTCCGCCGGCGCCAGGGCATTGCAGACGAATTTCGCAGGATCCATATGCCAGGGGATAATGTCGATTTTTTCACCTTTGAGTTCCTGAACCACGCTCTGGACCCGGTTCCCTTTAACGCCGACACATGCGCCGATGGGATCAATGTCCGGATCATTCGAACGCACCGCTATTTTCCCCCGGCTGCCGGCTTCACGGGCCGCATTGACGATGCTGACCACACCTTCATTGATTTCGGGCACTTCTGTTTTAAACAGATTGATCAAAAATGCGGGATGGGTCCGTGAAAGCACGACCTGAGGCCCCCGGCTTTCTTCAAGCACTTTGAGAATATAGGCCCTGATCCGGTCTCCCCGTCGGTAATTCTCCCCGGGAATCTGTTCCCGTTTGGGCAGCACCGCTTCGGCCTGCCCCAGGTTGACGATGATCTCATTTTTCGTCGACCGCTGAACAATGCCGTTGATGATTTCCCCCTGGCGTTCACTGAAGCTGTTATATACGGCGCTGCGTTCAGCGATTTTGAGTTTTTGAATGATGACCTGTTTGGCCGACTGAGCGGCAATTCTGCCGAAAGTCGTGGTATCCATTTTCGTGCCGAGGCTGTCTCCGATTTCACACTCCGGATCCAGTTTAAGCCCCTCTTCCATATTGATTTGAAACGCCGGATCGGTGACTGTTTCGACAACTTCCTTGAACTGAAAGACCTCAAGCTCTCCGGTTTCTTCGTTGTATTGAATTTCAATGTCGATTTTGTTGCCGAATTTCTTTTTTGCGGCTGAGCGCAGGGCTTCTTCCAGCGCTTTCACCAGCACATTGAATTCAATCCCTTTATCCCGGCTAACTTGCTCAATCACACGTTTCATATCTGTTATAAGCATTTGTTATCTCCGTCATAATTGACAAGCCGTGCTTTCAAAATATCCTGATGGGGGATGGCGACAGTCCCTTTGTCCGTTTCAAGCTGGATGTCAGATGCAATCACCCCGGACAGGATCCCTTTGAATTTCTTCTGACCCTGGATGGGCCGACCGGTTTTTATGGTTGCCGGTTTTCCCTAAAATTTTTCAAAATCAGACAGCCTGGATAAAGGCCGGTCCGGCCCGGGAGATGAAATCTCCAGCATGTAGGCATCCTCGGTCGACAGTTTAAGATCCAGTATGTCTCCCAGCTGGGAACTGATCGCCGAGCAGTCGCCCAAGGTAATGCCGCCGGGTTTATCCACATAAAGCCGGAGAATCCGGCCGCCGGCCTCCCGCTGGTACTCCACGTGGATCAGCTCCACTCCCTCCACCTGGCAAAGGGGCTCGGCCAGTTCTCGAACAAGGGACGCCACTTCCGACGGGTCCGTGACATGCGTCGTATTTTTCTCCGGCGCCGGCCTGTCGGGCCTGGGGTCCTTTTTTTTATATGTCTTCGCCAATGGCCTGTCCTGCGTTAAAAAATAAAAAACGGGCGTTTATGCCCGTTTTATCAAGCCGTTCAGATCAATCGCCCTTCACCTCACCGCATTCAACTCGAATGGGCCTGCAAGAACTTTTTGGAGCGGGCAACGAGATTCGAACTCGCGACACCAAGCTTGGGAAGCTTGTACTCTACCAACTGAGCTATGCCCGCACCCTTAGCCGTGGTAAACTAATTGAAAAAAGAATGCATGTCAATATTAAAATTCTAATACCCGGCTAATACGGTTTTCTGGAATACACAGCCAATGGGGTGGGAAAGTGGGGAAACCACGGGAAACGGTTGAGGGGAAATCAGTCAAGCAAAACTCTGATTTGCTCCAGTTCGGCCTTGATTTGCTCTATGGCGCTTTTCGGGGGGAGGGCAAAGGATTGCGGGCTGTTGGTTTTTAAAAATTTTCGGGCGCCCGGGATGGTGAATTTTTTTTCATATAGCAGGTGTTTGATTTTTAAAATGGATTCCACATCGGTTTTTCTGTAAAGCCGCTGCCCGGAATCCGTTCGCTTGGGAGAGATGGCGGGGAATTCCGATTCCCAGAACCGGAGCACATAGGCCGGCAGATCCGTAATCGCGGTAACTTCCCCGATTTTGAAATACAATTTATCCGGGATGGGGGGTCCTGGAGTGTTTTGAATCTCCATCGGGGCCAACCGCCTGTTGGGGGTTTCAGACCGGCAGCGTGGCGTTGAATTCCTGGATAATCCGGTCTGTCAGTTGTTGATGAACGCGATTCACCTGCTGATCTGACAATGTTTCCGAGTAAGACCGATAAACAATTCTCAGGGAAATACTTTTTTTGCCGGAAGGAATGGGGCTGCCGGTGTAGACATTCAGAATCCGGATGTCCTCCATCAGTTTTTCCCCGAACCATTTAACCTTTTCTAAAATATCACCTGCTTGAACATGATTGTCAACAATTAAGGTGATGTCCCGGTCGGTAAATGGGAACCTCGGGATGGGTGCAAACATGCGGTTTTCCTTGAAGCCGGACAGGATCGGCGAGACAAGGAGTTCAAAAATAAACGTCGGTTGCCGGACGTTGAAATCGGACAAGACCTCCGCATTCACTTCGCCCGCAAGACCGAGGACCTTTCCCTCATGAAGAATTTGCGCGCTGTGGCCGGCTTTTGTATAAAAACAAGAGGTCTCTGGCAGTTGTGAAAAAGAAACCCCTTCCATTCCCGCGCAACGCAAAAGATCTTCAACCACTCCTTTTAAATCATAGAAATCACAGGCAACGGGGGTGTCATGCCAGGTCATGTCGATTCCGGCGCCGGTCCAGAGGCCCGCCAGCATTTCTGTTTCCGTGGGCTGCCGGTCCTGGCCGTTGCTGAAAAAGATTTTCCCCAGTTCAAAAATTTTCAGGTTTTTGATTTGATGGGCGAGGTTGCGGCTCATGGTTTCCAGGAGACCCGGAACCAGCGATGTGCGCATGACGGCCAGTTCTTCGGAAATGGGGTTTAAAACGTCCAGCATCCGGCGGCGGTCATCGGTTTGGGAAAGACGCAGCCGATCGCAGCTGTTTCTGGCGACAAAACTGTAACTGATGGATTCCGAGAAGCCGTAACCGGCCATCATGTCTTTGATCTGGTTTTTGATTGAAATTCCCTGATTGGGAAGAGTGGTCACACCGGAAATTTTAGGAAATGTGGTTTGGATATTGTTGTAACCCCACAAGCGGGCCACTTCTTCCATCAGGTCTTCCGGCCGGCTGACATCTACTCGGAATGTCGGGGGCACAACGGAAAGCGTCTCACTATTTTTGATTTCAACTGCAAATTCAACTGATCGGAGGAAACTTACGATTTGCGCCTGATCCAGGTCGGTCCCGAGATAGCGGTTGGCTCTCGAAGTGCTCAGGGAAATGGTCGGCAGGGAAGAAGGCGTCGGATGCTCATCGATGAAACCCTCCACCATTCGGCCGTTTCCAATTTCCGCCATGAGCCGGGCGGCGCGGTCGAGGGCAATGAGGGTGACTTCAGGGTCCACGCCCCGTTCGAACCGGTGGGATGCCTCGGTGTTTAAGCCGAGATATTTTGCGGTCTTGCGGATGGAGACCGGATTGAAGTACGCGCTTTCGATGAGAACCCGGGTGGTGGCGGTTTCAATTTCAGAATTCACGCCGCCCATGACGCCGGCCACAGCCACGGGCTTTTGGCCGTCGCAGATCATCAGGGTATCGTCGGCCAGCCGGCGTTCTTTGCCGTCCAACGTATGAAACAGTTCGTTGGCTCGGGCTTTTCTTACCACAATGCGGTTTTCCGCCAGCCGGTCGAAATCAAAAGCATGCAGGGGCTGACCGAGTTCCATCATGACGAAATTGGTGACGTCCACCACATTGTTGATGGGCTTGAGACCGATGGACAGGAGCCGTTCTTTGAGCCAGAACGGAGAAGGCGCGATGGTGATATCGGTGATCAGCCGGGCCGCATACCGGGGGCATAAGTCCGGCGCCTCTATGGTCACGGATGTAAAATCCGCGATGCGGCCGTATGTCTGGGGCATTTTCTTTTCGGGTCGCCTGAGGGGCTTGCCGACAATGGCGGCCACTTCCCGGGCGATGCCCAGAAAGCTCAGGCAATCCGGCCGGTTGGGAGTCAGTCCGATTTCAAACACCGTATCGGAAATATTTAAGGCCCTGGAAACAGGAGTCCCATCAACCATCTCGTCGCTGAGCTTCATGAGGCCGGACTTATCCGGTCCCAGTCCCAGTTCAGCTTCGCTGCACAGCATGCCTTCGGAAATTTCGCCGCGGATGACGGTTTTTTTTATTTCGAAGCTGTTAGGGAAAATCGTACCTGGGAGGGCGCATGGCGCCTTCATATCGGGCTTTGCATTGGGCGCACCGCATACCACGGAGATGGTCCGGTCGCCGATGCGGACATCGCATAAACGGAGCTTATCGGCATTGGGATGGGGCCGGGTGGAGATGATTCTGCCAACCACCACGGAATTCAGGTACTGGAATCGCTCGGTTACCGCCTCGACTTCCAGGCCGGCCATGGTCAGCCGGTCGGCCAGTGCGGCTGGGGAAATATCAATGGCAATGTATTCGTTTAACCAGTTCAGGCTGACGATCATATCAAAACTGCCTCAGAAATCTGTAATCGCTTTCAAAAAACATCCGGAGGTCATTGATGCCGTATTTGAGCATGGCGAGACGCTCCACCCCCATGCCGAAGGCAAATCCGGTATACTTGCGGGTGTCATATCCGACATTTTCAAATACCGCGGGATGCACCATGCCGCATCCCAGAACCTCCAGCCAGCCGGTGTTTGAGCAAACCTTGCATCCTTTGCCCCGGCACATGACACAGACAATATCGACTTCCGCGCTGGGTTCGGTAAACGGGAAAAAACTGGGCCGGAACCGGAGGCTGATAGTCTCATCAAACATCTCATGAACAAAGGCCTCCAGAACCCCTTTTAAATCGCCGAAGGAAACATCGGTGTCCACCAGCAGCCCTTCCACCTGATGGAACATGGGGGTATGGGTGAGATCGGAATCGCACCGGTAGACTTTGCCGGGGGCCACGATGCGGACGGGCGGCGCATTTTCTTCCATGATGTGGACCTGGATGGGCGAGGTGTGGGTGCGCAGAACAATATTGTCCGATACATAGAAGGTGTCCTGCATATCCCTGGCCGGGTGGTTTTTGGGGATATTCAGGGCTTCGAAATTATAATAATCGGTTTCAACCTCGGGGCCTTCGGCGATGTCAAATCCCATGCGGGAAAAAATGCCGCAGATTTGGCGGGTGACGTGGGTGATGGGATGCAGGGTGCCCCGGGTCACGGGACGTCCGGGCAGAGAAACGTCAATGGCGTCTTCCGGGTTCTCGCGATTCCGGGCTTCCGCGCGATTGAGGGCGGCGTCAAACGCTGCCTCCAGTTCTTTTTTGACGATATTGGCCTGTTTGCCGGCTTCCGGACGGTCTTCAGCCGGCAGCTCGGAAATATTTCGCAAAAACAAAGTAAGAAGTCCCTTTCTGCCAAGATATTTGACGGAAAGGGACTTGATCTGTTCTGCGTCGGCAACCTGGGACAAGGCTTCCAGAGCCTCGGTTTTGATCAGTTCGATGCGGTTTTCCAATTTAGATACTCAGCGGGTAAGACGGATTCACGTCGGTGATATTGGGTTCCCTGTTGCTCTCAGAAAATCAATTGACAGTTGCTTTGGCCGCCAGTTGAGAGAACGCACCCGGGTCGGAAATCGCCAGTTCGGCTAAAATTTTTCGGTCAATTTCTATCCCGGCCTGTTTCAGGCCGTGAATGAATTTGCTGTAGGAAAGGTCATTCATCCGGGCCCCCGCATTGATCCGGGCGATCCATAATTTGCGAAAATCGCGCTTTTTCGCCTTGCGGTCGCGAAAGGCATACATCAGGGCCTTGTCAACAGAGTCCGCCGCCATGCGGTAGACTTTGCCGCGCCCGGCGACAAATCCCTTGGCCAGTTTTAAGACTTTTTGTCTGCATCTTCTTGCTTTAAATCCTCGTTTGATTCGCATGATCCATCTCCTTAGACGCCTATATTACCCGTTCGGAAGCAGGCGTCTGATTTCCTTCATATTGGTGGTATCGACAATCTGGGCCTGTCTTAATGACCGTTTCCGTTTCCGGGTTTTTTTGGTCAGAATATGACTTGCGTGAGATTTTGAAAATTTATACTTACCGGTCTCGGTTGGTCGGAATCGTTTTGCTGCGGATCGGTTGGTTTTAATTTTTGGCATTACCATACTCCTTTTTGTCGCTGGGTCGCTATTAAGCAATATTTTTTGTCCATATCAAGTTTTTTTGTTTTGGTTTTTTTGTTTCGGGGCCAAAATCATAAACATAACACGGCCTTCCATTCGGGAATCCTGCTCAACCGCAGCGAACGCTTTGGTGTCCTCGGCGATTTTTGCCAGCAGTTCCCGCGCTTTCTGGGTAAGGGTGATTTCACGGCCCCTGAAAACAACGGTAACTTTGACCTTGTTTTTCTTTCCGATAAATTTTTCGATATGGCCGATTTTGATTTCCAGGTCATGGGTATCTGTTTTGGGACGGACTTTGATCTCCTTTACCTGAAAAGTCGTCTGCTTTTTTTTGGCCTCCTGCCATTTTTTGGTCTGTTCATATTTAAAGCGGCCATAATCCATTATTTTGCAGACAGGAGGATCTGCATTCGGCGATATTTCCACGAGATCCAGCCCAAACTCTTCGGCGGAGGCAAGCGCCTCCTGAATGGATATAATCCCCAGCTGATTTCCTTCCGGGTCAATGACGCGAGCTTCTCTGACTCTGATATCACTGTTGATTCTGGTTTGATTACCGCTTTGCTTTGGCTTAGTTATACCTGCACCTCCTGATCTTCTCTGTTAAAAATCACCGCAGCCTGACGCTCATGCAGCTTCAACCCGCTGAAAATTTTATATCGTCTGAACATACAGAAATTTATAAAATACGCAAGAGAAATTAATTGTTTTAATGAGGCTTGAAATCGTTTACGTTATAGTTCTTACCGATTAAAAATTTGATCATCTATCATCGTTTAAAAGTTAATACAATAACAAAAATGGACGGATAATAAATTTTTTTCCCCTGATTTATTCCGGGGAATTGAATGGAAAAGGATGACCCCATGGAACTCGACAATAAAGTCGCGCTGGTGCTCGGCGCGATTAAAGGGATCGGCAGGGAAATCGGCCTTGCGTTGGCCCGGCAGGGCGTCCGGGTCGCCCTCACCTATTATGACTGGGAGGAATCCCTTGAAGGCATGCGCCGGGATTTTGCCGCCGCAGGCAAAGAGCCTCTGGTCCTCCGCGTGGATCTTCGGGATACCGAAGCTGTCTCCGGAATGATGGATCAGATCATTCGTCGTTTCGGGCGGCTGGATATTCTGATCAATAATATTGAACGGGGCGGGTGGCCGGTGGTTCATGGGCCGTATACCCGACAGCAGTGGGACCTTGAGATGGAAACCACGCTTCGGGCCAAAAAATGGGTTTTTGAGGCCGCGCTGCCCTGGCTGCAAAAATCTGATGACGCCTGCGTGATTAATTTTTCATCCATTGCCGGGGTTGTAGGCCGGTCCGGTCCTGCCAGCTATGTGTTTAACGAAGGATATTCCCTGGCAAACCTCGGGATATCGCTTCTGACAGAGACATGGGCCCGGATCGGGGCCCCGAAAATCCGGGTCAATGAAATCATGCTGGGATTTTTTGAAACGCGGCACGGGGAAAAAACAAGGGGATGGGGACTGCTGACAGACGGTCAGAAACAGGCCATTCTGGACCATACCCTGCTCGGGCGCACCGGAAAAATTCCGGACGTGGTCCGGATGGTTTTGTTTATCCTGAAGGATGCCCCCTTTATGACCGGCAGCGTAATTCGGCTGGACGGCGGCTACTGTATCGGCGGGGAGCAGGTCGCGCCGATGCCGTCGGGGGTTGAATAGATTTTAACTGGGCTTTGGACCTTGCGAAGTCCGGATGTCTTGAATATCAAAAAAAGGTTGATTTGGCCGCAGACTTGGATAAGGGTATCTGCCCGGAACCTGCGGAACTGAATTTAAAATGAAAATGGAAATATAAAAGGAGTAATGTTGAATGGGTCCCAGCGAAAATAATCCGGCCGGCATCATGCCGGTCCAGTTGAATGTCAACAGCCGTTTCAGGTTTCGGTGTCACAAGGGCGTGTCCTGTTTTACCCAGTGCTGCCGGGGGATCAGCATCATGTTAACCCCCTATGATATTGTCCGGATGAAAAACCGGATGCAGATTTCATCAAGTGAATTTCTGGCGATGTACACCAAGCCGGAATTGCTGGAAAAAACCGATCTTCCGGTGGTGACGTTAAAACTGCTGGATGATGAAAAAGAGTCCTGCCCGTTTGTCAGGGATGACGGGTGCATGATCTATCAAGACCGGCCGACAACCTGCCGCTATTATCCCCTGGGAGTGGCCTCCTTAAGCTATAAGGAGCAGTTGGAGGAGGGCTTTTATTTTTTCATCAACGAACCGCACTGCCGGGGATTTGAAGAGGAACGGGAATGGACAGTCGGCGAGTGGCGCAAGGATCAGGGAGTGGATATTCATGACAATATCAACGCGGAATGGACGGAGCTGATTGTCCGGAAACGCTCCATTCCCAAGAATATCCGCCTGACGGAAAAAACAAAAAACATGTTTTTTACCGCCAGCTACGATATCGACCGCTTCAAACGCTTTATTTTTGAAAGTACCTTCTTGACCCTCTATGATATCGACGAAAAAACAGTGGAAGCGATCCGGGAAGATGAACTTGCGCTGTTGCGGTTTTCTTTCAAATGGCTGAAATGGCTGCTGTTCAAGGAAGGGGAGTTCAAAATTAACGAATCCGCCGCCCAAGCCCGGCAGAAAAAAATAGAGGAGTGAACCCATAAAAAACCCGGAAGGCGGCGATTGCGCGGCTTCCGGGTTTTTGTTTATAACATTTTGTTATCGCCCCTTAAAGCAAGGGGAAAGAATATTTCAAGATAGATTCAATACGAGGAATAAGATAAATTTTCCCAGTTTTTGGGTGTGTTGATCCGCTCGTTAATGTCAACATTGAAGAATTCCGAAATCGGGGCCAGGATTTCCGGGTTGTCGGCGTGAACCCGGCGGACCGCCGTCAGTACTTTCTCGATTCCATTTTTTGTCATTTTCCCCAGAGGCTGCCGGCAGGGGCCCGATGGCATGCCCAGAATATTCATCAGGGTTTTGGTGGCCAGGGGATTTCGGGCCCGGCAGACCACTTCCCCGTAAGGGGTTTTTTCCAGCGTTTTTACCGTCACCAGTTCAAACAGCGGCGTAAGGGCGGCAATGGTTTTCCGGGCTTCCGCTATTTCACCCCGGCGCAGAAACGCCACCAGATCCGTCACGGCCCTGGGCGCCACGTTGGATATGACGGAAATCACACCGGCGGCGAGTATTTGCGGATCCGTCATCATGTCAAAGGTCAGACCGTCATCTCCGGATAGAATCATATAATCGCTGCCGCAGCATTTCCGGGTCAGCCGCATGTTGTCCAGGTTTCCGGTGGCTTCTTTGACCGTCCGCACGTTATCAAAAGTTTCGGCAAGCACAGCCAGGTCCTGAGGGAGGAGTTGGGCGCCGGTGCGTCCCGGGATGATGTAGGGGATGATCTGAATCATGGGAAATCGTCGGGCGATCGGTGCGATGTATTCCCTTCGGATTTCAAGAGAACTCGGTCCGTTATAGTAAGGATCCACCAGCAGCACCGCATCCACCCCGGCATCAACGGCGTGCTCAGTGGCAGAGAGGGTTTCAGAGGTATTGTTGCTCCCGGTTCCGGCGATGCAAAGGCACTGGTCTTTCGTCATTTCAGCGACGCTCTGAATTACCCGGTTGTGCTCATCCCAGGTCAGGGTCGGACTTTCTCCGGTGGTCCCGACGGCCAAGACTCCGGTGATACCGTTTTGGATCTGAAAATGTACCAGCTGGGCAAGTCCGTCGTAATCAACGGCGTCTTCGGTAAATGGGGTGATGATCGCCGTATAGCATCCCGTTTGCATAGAGCCTCCTTAGTAAATTGAAACCATTATTCAAAAAGAAAACAGATTGTCAATTAAAAAGCGCCAGAGAAGGGGAGATGGGGGTAAACTCTTTTCCGGGGCAAAAAGAGGCAGGCAAAAGCGTGAGGTTTTTGCTTGACAATCAAGGGCGCATCTTTTTATCTATGATGGATTATTAAATCATTATTGAAAATAAAATCAATGGAATCCATAAAATTTTGCAAAAAAAACGATATATGAAAGGAATATAAAGGATGGCGGACAAAAAACAAGTGGAAGCGTTTGTTGCCGAACAGCGAGAAGCGCTGACGCAGAATGCGGAATGCGGCATGACCCATTACAATCTGGCCACCGGGCTCTTAAGCTTGCGGCAGATCGATGCGGCGGAAAAGGAATTCACGGAAGCCATCCGCTACAGTCCCAGCCTGGCTGAAGCCTATGTGCAGCTGGGTGGGATTTGTCTCCAAAGGGGGGATCTGGACGGATGTTTGAAATACAATCAGGCGAGCATTGATGCGCGGCCCCGGTTTGCCGAAGGCTACGGCAATATCGGGTTTGTCCATTTTCAAAAGGGCGATATCGACAAGGCCATCTTGTTTCTTGAGAAAGCAGTTAATTTCAACAACATGTTCATCCAGGCCTATGCGACCCTGGCCAATGCCTATCTGTTCCAGGGAAAGGTGGATAAAAGTATTGAAACGAACTTGAAGGTTCTTGAACTGGAGCCTGATTTTGCCGTGGCCCACAATAACCTGGCCATCTGCTATCTGGAAAAGGGAGACTATGCGCTGGCGGCCGATTATTGTGATAAGGCGCAGTCGATGGGATATGATGTGGCCCCCGAGATCGCCAATGAAATCGTTTCTCATCGAAAATAAAGCCTGGCGTATAATTTCCCCCACAAGTCGATAGGACGGGATATTGGTGCGCATGCGCCTTTTTTTATTGACAAGCAGCGGGTTCGATTTTATAGACTCATGTTTTAAAGCAAAAAAATATCTGATTCGATCGATTCGGTTGGAACAGAGAACAGGTTCAGGGTAAAAGCGCAGTCAACGGCAATTTGTGGATATCAGTTCAGATCCGAATATGCCAAAAATTGATAGTTTAAATCTTTAATGAAAGGGAGGTAACGATGGCAAAACACAAGACTCCTTTGCTGGACCAGCTGGAAAGCGGTCCGTGGCCCAGTTTTGTTTCCGATATGAAACAGGAAGCCGCTGCAAGGGCAAAGAATGTGAACAAGGTGGAGTACCAGATCCCGCAGGACGCTGTGGAAGA
>PCSG01000220.1:0-204 GCA_002772195.1 Desulfobacterales bacterium CG23_combo_of_CG06-09_8_20_14_all_51_8
CCGGTTGCTGGCGAGGGTGTCGAAGAACGAACAGATGGAATCCGAGAGGACTACGCGGGACTAGGCGGCGGTTTCCCGGCGGCGCTTGTGACGCATGACCCCGGCCGCGCCAAGGGCAAGAAGGGCCAGACCACCCGTCACCGGTTCGGGAGTCGTGGTGGTTCTCGGCACCGAGTGGCTATACTCGCCAGCGTGAATCGCAGT
>PCSG01000220.1:555-1656 GCA_002772195.1 Desulfobacterales bacterium CG23_combo_of_CG06-09_8_20_14_all_51_8
ATCGGCGTCGATGCTGTCGGCGAGTGTGATGATGGTTCTTGCCCTGACCTCGTGGCTCTGCCTGCGGGCCTTTGGACAGGAGGGCATGGTAAACAAGGCCGCGTACATGGAACTCCCAGACCTGACCGAAATGCAGAGATACGTGCTGGCGAGAAAGGCTGACCGGGACCGCGAGGCCTATCGCGCCGAGGCCGACCGGCAAATCCGTGATTTTTCGGACAAGCTTGAGACCTACATTAGACAATGGCTTGCTGGAAAGGCGGCTGCTGAATTTCCGCAAGGTTTCCTACCTCCGTACATCGACAGCAGTAAGACTCATGACTGGAAGCTGATGCGGCCTGCAGAGACCACGCCTCAGCAGCAATGGTATATTCTACCGACCTATGACCCGGAGAAAACACTCTACCAATTCTCACCCGATCCGAACGCCACGTACCTCAAGCTGATCTTCATTGCGCCGCTGGGCTCGAAGCTGATCGTCGAGGGCGAGTTTCCACACGCGCGGTTTATGGACTTTCAGATTCTCACTCCTGTGGATCCCGACCATCCCGTAACCGGTCAGATAGGAATCGGCGAGGTGCCGCTCGTGGACGCGGATATTGATCCTCTGCCCGGTCATGTCAATCCCTTTCGGGTCGGCTCGGATCGTCACGCGACGAAGCGGAGCTACCGCGTTGAGTTCGACTTACGGACAGGTAACGCACTGGCTCTGAATCCCGGGGCCATGAAGGCGCCCGCGTATCGCGCGCCGGGCAACACTCGGGTCGGCGGCCCCTTTGCCTTTACGGGTCCTTACGGCAGCAATGTTCTCGTTCCTTCCGTGCTCTGGGTGCGCTATTACGCGCCGGATAAGGGTGCCGATGCGCTGGGAGGCGTTCCCCTGCCCAAGGCAACATTGCAGCTTCCTTCCGGTGAGCGGTACTGGATCACCTGCGACAAATCTGTGGCTGTCAAGCTGCAGACCCAAACGTGCGCGCCCTATTCCGTCCCTCCCAGGGATCCGGTTCCCTGCATCGGACCGTCGCTCGGCTGGTTCAAGATGTACGGTATCATGAATATGCACGCCGAGGCGAAGGCGTATCAGGAGTCGAAACCATGGGG
>PCSG01000220.1:1789-2988 GCA_002772195.1 Desulfobacterales bacterium CG23_combo_of_CG06-09_8_20_14_all_51_8
GCGCGCCTCTTGTGAAACCGGCAGATAAATGTGAAACCGGGTTCCCTTTTCCTGCGTGCTGTCAACGCTGATCCAGCCATGATGCTGCGTGACTACGCCATAGACCACGGACAATCCTAAGCCTGTTCCCTGGCCCGGTGCTTTGCTGGAAAAAAACGGATCAAAAATTTTGTCCAGAATTTCGGGCTCCATTCCGAATCCCGAGTCTTCCACGGAGAGAAGAACGAATTCCCCGGGAACGGCATGTTCCATTTTCCGGGCAACGCCGGCGTCGATATGGGCATTGGCGGTTTTGAGAAGCAGGGTCCCGCCTTCGGGCATGGCGTCTCTGGCATTGACCGCCAGGTTCATGATGATTTGTTCCATCTGACCGAAATCCGCAGTGACGGGCTTTAAATCAGGCGAAAGCCCGGTGGTCAGAGTGATATTCTCGCCGATCAGCCGCCTCAGCATCATTTCGATATTGGCGATCACCGTATTTAAATTGATGGGGGTCATATCCAGCATCTGGACCCGGCCAAAGGCTAAAAGCTTCCGGGTCAGGGCCGCGGACAGCTCCGCCGCATGCCGGATATGGCTGATATGTTTTTTTAAGTTTTCCGGCAGATTTTTTTTCATGGTGATCAGGTCAACCGATCCCAGGATGGTGGTCAAATAGTTGTTGAAGTCGTGGGCCACACCCCCGGCAAGGGTGCCGATGGCTTCGAGTTTCTGGGCCTGAAGCAGCTGGGCCTGGGCCAGTTCTTTTTCCTTTTCCGCTTTTTTAAGCTCCGTCACATCCGTGACGATTCCCAGAAATCCCGCGAATTCTCCGTTGTCGTCATACAGGGGTTTGGGAGAGACGAGGGTGGACAGCTTACTGCCGTCTTTCGTGATCCAGTCAATCTCAAAAATGTGCCGGTCCAGATCGGCCCAGTTGGATACCTCGTATTCCAGTTTCTGCTGGTTTTCGTCATTCAAAAAATCAATGGCCGGCCGGCCGATGATCTCCTCGGCCCGGTATTTTGCCATCCGGCAAAGGGCCGGGTTGACATAGGAGACATGAAGCTGGGGGTCAATAATCGCCACGCCGTCATTCATGGTTTCCACGAGTTTCTGGTATTGCTCCCGTTGCTTCCGCGCCTGTTTTTCAGCGGCAAGGGTGGCCTCGAAGAAAACCGCGTTTTCAAGGCAGTTGGCTGCGTGGGCGGACAGCAGGG
>PCSG01000220.1:3025-8334 GCA_002772195.1 Desulfobacterales bacterium CG23_combo_of_CG06-09_8_20_14_all_51_8
GCGGACAAGGGGCAGGCAGAGCACCGAGCGGATCCGGTTTTTTTGGATGTAGGGGTCCTGGCCGAACTGGCTGTTGTTCTGTGCGTCATCGATCACCAGCGGAGTTCCCGTTCGTCTCGCATAGTTGAGGATACCGGGGCAGAGATCCGGGCATTGCTCCGCCGGAATGGACTGCAAGACCTGGATTGCCTCGGAATTGGCCTCGGCTTGGGCATCCACCACGAGCCGTTCGTCCCGGTTTAAAATCAGCAGGGCTTTTCCCGCCCCGGAATTTTCCATGACCACCCGCATCAGCGTCACCAGCAGCCGGTCCAGTTGAATTTCACTGGAAATGGCCTGGGACATTTTCATGATGGCGGTGATATCCAGACGGTCCTTCCCGGAGGTGGCCGGTAGAGGAGGCGATTCCGAAATCCCTGAAATCGCCTGTTTTTTGGGAGCCATTGCCAGAAGTTTTCCATGTTTTTCTTCCAAATGACGTACCTTGGCATGAGCGCCCCAGAGATTATACAGTTTACGGGCTTCTCCCATATAAGACGCGGCAAAATCTTCAAGTTCCCGGTCAAGATAAAATTCAGCCAGACATTCGCAGGCCAGCGCGGCTTCCTGAACGTATTTGTTTTCCAAGGCGCCGGTGATGGCCTTTTTATAAAAAACAACGGCTTCCTTGTCCCGGCCTTTGATTCGGGCGATTTCAGCTTCCACCAGATAATACTTGTGCAGAAAATTTTCAGGGGCATGAAGGGCCCATTTTTTCATCTTTTTTTGATTTCGCGCTGCCCGGAAAAGTATTTTTTGTTTTAAAAATCGGCCGGCATGGGGATAATAAGCGATGCGGGCAAGAGAGTCGTAAAAATAGGAAACTGCGTAATACAAGCTGCCAATCGCACCATCAATATATTCCATCATTTTTTCTGACAGGAGATAAGCATCCGGATAATTGCCGAACAGGTAATTGAGGATCAGCTTACTCACATAGAAGACATAGAGACAGGTTTTGTCATGGGCTTCTATATGAATGCTCAGCATTTCTTCTTCATTGTAGGACTCACCTATTAAAAGCCCTGGGTTGCCGTTTCGTCCTTGAAGATTAAGAACCACCTGATGAAAGATTTGAACCACCTGCATATTTGATAATTGGCCGATTTTCTTTAAATTTTCTTTGCTTTTACGAAGTTCGATATCCAGATCGGAAAGCGGCGTCCCTGTAAGAAAAAGGGTGTCATCGCGAACCATGGACAGATGTCCGGCAAACTCCAAGTCGCCCTGTTGAAGTCCGCTGTAATATCCTTCAAGAAGATGGGGCAGTTTACTGGCAGCGTGTTCTTTCCAGTGCCGGATAAGGGTGTTGAACACCATTACGGTCCGGGCTTTATATCTAGGCGCATTCACTTGATCTATAAGTTTCAGCGCCATCTGTCCGTAGTTGTAGCCCGTATCAATGTCGCCCAAGGTGCACAGGATAAACCCGTATCCAGCATAGATATACGGTGAAAAATCCGTGTTCCCGTGCCTGGCGAATATCCGCATTAACTGGAAAATAATCAAGGGCACGAGATTCGGGGTGTTCCAGTAGGCGGCGGATGTAATGTTCGCCATTACATCCACCTGGGCCTGAATGGCCGGGTCCTTTATTTGCGGGAGTTCCAGAAAATCTTTTGGCTGTTTGCCTTTGATAAAAAATTTGGTTCGGATCAACTCGGCTAAAATATGCAGTTTCGTCGGCCGGTTCGGTAATACAACACCCAAAGAGTTTAATACCGAAAGCCCGGACTGGATCACTTCATCGAGTTTGTTCTGCGCCATCAGGGTATGCAGGCGCACGATACGGGCATTGATCGTATCATTGATTGTTTTGGAATGACTGAAAATCTTTTCAGCGAGCCGGTGAACTTCATCATAATCGGTGATGAGATAGGCAGCGTTTACACCGCCGTTATAAAGGGCAAGGGTCAGGTCATAATCGGTTTGCCAGCAGGAACGGGTTTCGTCAGTTTCGGCAGCGCCAGCCGCTGCCGCAATAAACTCAATGCCGGTTTTAAAATAATGGAAAGCGGATTCAAAAGCGCCCGAGGCCAGAGACTTTTCTCCGGCCCGGCGGTTTAAGCGGGCCATCTGGCGCTGTTCATCAGCAGAAGTGATCAATTCCCGGGCCATATTAAAGTGATTGACGATTTCGGCGATCTCTTCATCAATTTGTTTTTCAGCCGTATTTTCAATTAGATATCTGCCAATACGATAATGGTTCCGGATTCTTTCGTCTTTAGCGAATAATTGGTACACGCCTTCCCGGATCCGGTCATGGGAGAAAATGCCAGTATCTGCCTTGAAAAAGATCAGCCCCTGGTCCACGGCAACGACAAATTCCTTGACCATGGCGTCGATGGCTATTCCGCAAACAGCGGCCACCGCCGCCAGATTAAAGCGGTTTCCGAAGCAGGCGCTGATTTTTAGCACTTCCAGGGTGGAAGCCGGCAGAGCGATCATTTTTGCCGCCATAAAGTCGACCACATCGTCAGTCACCCGGATATCGGCGACTTTTTCCATATCCCAGGTCCAGCCGGATTCAGGGATTAATGTCAGGACATTTCTTTCCTGGAGGGTTTTTAAAAACTGCCGGATAAAAAATGGATTCCCGCTGGTTTTTTGGTGGACAATTTCCGATAATTCCTGTGACGCAGGTTCATTGTTCCGTAACAGGCCGGCAATCATTTGATTAACATGCTTTACCGAAAGCGGAAGCAGGGTGAGGGTGGTGATCGTCGCACCATTTTTTCGAGCGTCATCAGTGGTGCGCATCAGCAGATGAGATTTGTCGACCACGTTGTCCCGGTAGGCGCCGACAATAAGGAGGTATCGGATTTCCGTTTCCATGGAAAGCGTTCGGATGAAGCTCATGCTGGCGGAATCCGCCCATTGCAGGTCATCCGCAAAAATGACGATCGGATGCGTTTGGGTGGCGCAGACCTTGAGAAATTCTTTGAATATGTAGTTGATCCGGTGATGGGCGACCTCCACCCTTACGGGCGCAAGGTCGGGTTGCGGGCCGAGGATGTGTTCAAAATCCGGAACGAGATCGGTAATCAACCGGCCGTTTGGCCCCACAGCCTCAAGAATGCTGGTTTTCCAGACATCGACCTGCGCATCGGGCTCACAAAGCACTTTTTGGGCCAGGTCTGCAAGCGCCTGGGTAATCGGGTAATAGGGGATGTCGTGTTTGTATTGTTCGGCTTTGCCGCAAATGAAATAGGCCTGTTTGGCGGCAACGGATTTCTGGATTTCGTTGATCAAGGTGGACTTTCCGACTCCGGGCCGGCCCGCCACCAAAAAAATCTCATTGCCGCCGCTTGCGGCACGGTCAAAGGCGGCCAATAGAAGACTGGTTTCCGTTTCCCGGCCGAACAGTTTTTCCAAAAAACTAAGCCCCGGGGGGAAGTCCAGCCGGCCCGGTTCAAAAGGCGGAATTTTCCCGTTTTCCCGCCATTGCCGGGCGCATTCCATCACATCGGCCAGAAGTCCCAAAGCGCTCTGGTAGCGGTTATCCAAAGGCTTGGAAATCAGTTTCATCACCATATCCGAGACCATGGCTGGAGTCGCGGGATTAATTTCCGCAGGCGACGGCGGCATGACGGCGATGTGGGAATGGATGATTTCCATGGGATCATTGGATACAAAGGGCGCTGCGCCGGTTAAGAGCTCATAAAACAGAATGCCCAGAGAATAGAGGTCGGTCCGATGGTCCACCGGGCGGTTGATCCGGCCGGTCTGTTCCGGCGCCATATAGGGCAGGATAGTTTTGATCACCAGCGGATCATCAAATTTTTCATTGAGTTGAGTGACCAGTCCGGCTGCGCCGAATCCGGTGAGTCGGAGAGTGCCTGTGGCGTCATCATAGCGGACAGCGTCGGGCGTGAGGGCCTGATGCACGATGCCATGGCTGTGAATATAGCCCAGGGTCCGGGTCAATGTCTCGGCAATGTGAAAAAAAGCGTCCAGATCCATGTCCCCCGGTGGAAACGCGAAGAAAAAGGGCCTGCCCAGAACCGCCTCGGTAACGATGGCGATGAAATTCTGATCGTCAAACACTTCGGAAATCCGGACGATATGGGGATCATCCAGTGCCCTTATTTTTTCCAGTTCATGCCTGATGCGGGCGATTTCCGAAGCCAAGATCCGGGACGCATCCATGAGTTCAATGATGACCGTATCCGTCTCATTGGTTTTGCGCGCCCGGTAATACAGGGAGCTAAACCGTTGGTGAATTTTTTCGATCAGACTGTAATCTCGAATGGATTGCATAAATCAACTTATGGAGCTGTGGGTTGTGGGTGGATCTGACCGGGCGCGGTATTGACGTCAGACAAAACCCGGGGGCCGGATCAATTTAGAGAAATAACCTATTTTATTTAATAATATCGCAAGGTGCGGCGGAAAGTCAAAGAAGAATTTGAAGATGACGGCGGAAGCGGTCGTCTGTGCGGAGGCCGGTTGCCTATTGACAGTCAATTTAAAGTAATATAATAACGCAATCAAAAAATATTGTGCCGGAGTGGTGGAATTGGTAGACGCAGAGGACTCAAAATCCTCCGTCCGCAAGGATGTGCGAGTTCAAGTCTCGCCTCCGGCACCATTTTTAATCATTGTTTTCAACTTCATTGCTGTTGTATAAAACCCAACCTTTCTTTCCCATCCAATGAGTTTGTGATATATGTCGCCCTGGTATCTTTGATGCTGATTTTTCCTGTGGTTCATTGGTCCGACCCTTGACAAGCTTTGGATTCTCGGGTATTTAATCAACCTTGTTTATTTATTTTTTTTGATTTTTCCGTTTCATCCGGAACCCTTGAAAACTTTCAAAAATGATACAACCCATGTCCCTGCTGCTTTCACGTCTCTATGCCGCCGCCATCGGGAAATCATCGATTCCCATCGAAGTAGCCTTTCTGTGACGGAACGGTCTTTCGCACCGCGCCCGATTCTCCTCTGCTTAAAATCCGGTATAAAACCCGGACCGCCCAGCTCAATTCCATCGTTAATCACGCCTGGGGACTTATTGAATCCTATATCCGCCAGACCGTGGATATCGAGGGGGACCTGCGCCTCATAGTGAGGGCCGCCGCCGAAACCGGCCCCACGCTGCTGGAAAACATCCGCCGAACCCACATTCCCCAGCCGGTGGTCCGGCTTCGCAATTTCTGGCACGAGCTGCGCTTCGGCAACCGCACCCCGTCCCGGGGGGTGAGCAATGCCCTGCACCATTACAACCGGGGCAACGAGATCTTCTGGAATTACCTGGACCCGTCCATGAC